>JAEYVD010000259.1 GCA_023432075.1 Pseudomonadota bacterium
GCCAAGGACAAGGCCGACATCGCTGTCGTCGAAGCCGAGCTCGCCATGCTGGCTGCACAAGCCATCGCGGCGCGCAAGCTGCGCCAAGGCGGCCGCTCGCACTAAGCGGCAACGCGGTTCTCCGGGCCTGCCCCGGACACGAAAGAAGCGGCCTCCGGGCCGCTTTTTTCATGCGGGTGCGAAAGCCGTGCGGACGCCTCGTGACGGTCAGCCGCAATGCGTTCACTACTAATAGGCGCGGCGGTGCTGCAACAGTAGCCTTCAGTTTTGCGATGCAAACGAGGAAGGCATGCGAGACGTGCTGGATTGCGGGGTGCTGATGGCGCCCGATCATGAAACGACGATGGGCGCCTGGATCGCAGGACATCAGGGCAGGGTGGCGCGCGTGCGGCTGCATGCGGTGTCCCTGGCGCCGCCACCGGACTCCCTCGTCCGGCAGTCGCTGTCGCTGCGGCGTTACGACGCCTGCATCCTGCCCGTGGCGCCGGGTTCGCTTGCGTGGGCCCGCATGGCCTTGCAGCAAGCCTGCAGCACGCTCACCACGCCCATTCTGCTGCTGATTCACGACGTGAAGGCGCCTGCGATCCTCGATCTGCTCAGCTTGGGCGCGGCCGATTTCATCGGCCAGCCGGTGTGTCTGGAAAGCCTGCGCGTACGACTGGTTCGACTCGCCCGCCGTAGCGCCTTGCCGGGCGCCGGCGCGTCGGGCGGGGTCCATGAGCGCCGGGCCAGTTATCTAAGCGTTGACGCGCCGACGGGCGGCGCCGGGCATGTATTCGCCGGGCAACGCTTTTCCGATGCGGGCGAGCTTGAGGGCGCACCGCTCTCGCATCACGCTTCCCACGCATTGTTCGGGCGTCATTCGCCTCATGCACACCACCCCGCTATCGGCCCCCACGCGGCGTCCGCGCGTCCCAGGGTGGCCGTCGATGTCATCGAACACGCCTTGAGCAGCATGCGCCACCAATACAAGCGGGGTGCGCCAGAGACCTTTCGCGCGGCGAAGGCTCAGGTGGTGAACGGATTCGAGCGCGAGTACATTCGCCATGCGCTGTCGCGTCACGGGGGCAACGTGGCGCAGGCAGCGCGCGCGTGCGCCAAGCACCGGCGGGCGTTCTGGGCGCTGATGCGCAAACACGGGATAGAAGCCGCGCCGTACCGCCAGGCCGCGCAGGCGGCCGCGCGGCTGCACGAATGCGGCTGAGGCGGCACCGGCGGCCACCCGTCCCCCGGCCGCCGCCCATTGCGCGCGCGCAACCCCGCTGAACAGGGCGCGGCGCGCCTTGTCAGCCAGGGGAAGTAAACTCACGGCTTCCGATCATCGAGGTTAGCCGTGTCTGCTCCCCGTTTGAAGAACGATGTGTTCTTGCGCGCCCTGCTGCGCGAACCCGTGCCTTATACCCCCATCTGGCTGATGCGCCAGGCGGGTCGCTATCTGCCCGAGTACCGCGAGACGCGCGCGCGTGCGGGCTCGTTCATGGGCCTGGCGCAGAATCCGGACTTCGCCTCGGAAGTCACGCTGCAGCCGCTGGAGCGCTACGACCTGGACGCGGCCATCCTGTTCTCGGACATCCTGACCGTGCCGCACGCGATGGGTCTGGGGCTGGACTTCGCCGAAGGCGAGGGTCCGCGTTTTGCGCGTCCCATCCGCACCGAAGAGGACGTCGCGCGCCTGGCGGTGCCCGACATGGACAAGCTGCGCTACGTGTTCGACGCGGTCAGCACCATCCGGCGCGATCTTGACGGCAAGGTGCCGCTAATCGGTTTTGCCGGCAGCCCCTGGACCATCGCCTGTTACATGGTCGAAGGCAAGGGCAGCGACGACTACCGCCTTATCAAGACGCTGCTGTACTCGCGCCCCGATCTGCTTCATCGCATCCTCGAGATCAACGCCGAAGCCACCCTGCAATACCTGAATGGCCAGATCGCCGCGGGCGCTCAGGCCGTGATGCTGTTCGACAGCTGGGGCGGCGTGCTGGCCGATGGCCTCTTTCAGCAGTTCTCGCTGGCCTACACGAAGAAGGTCGTGGCGGGACTGACCCGCGAGCACGAAGGCCGGCGCGTGCCGGTCATCGTCTTCACGAAGGGCGGCGGCCAATGGCTTGAAGATATCGCGGCCTGTGGCAGCGATGCCGTGGGCCTGGACTGGACGGTGGACCTGGCGGCGGCCCGCCGCCGCACCGGCGATTCGGTTGCGTTCCAGGGCAACCTGGATCCGATGGCGCTTTTTGGTGGCGCCAGCGCCATCCGCAAAGAGGCGCGCCGTGTGTTGGATGCGTTCGGACCGGTGGGCAAGGGCGGCCATGTGTTCAATCTGGGACATGGCATTTCCCGCTTCACTCCGCCAGAAGCGGTAGCTGAATTGGTCGATGAAGTCCACCAACACAGCCGTGCCCTACACGCGTAAGTAAGTGAACGCTTCGGCCCGAAGGGCCGAAGCAAGCAGGCCGCGAAGGCGACTTGTGCACAATAAATTCGGCCTCGGGGAAAACCCTTCCCAAGCTGGCTTACATTCTCGAAACCGGCCTCAAGTGCCTGTTTTATATCGGAAAATGTCGCTTATCAACAGGGATGCAATAGTTTGTGCATTCTTGCCATAATCCATTT
>JAEYVD010000272.1 GCA_023432075.1 Pseudomonadota bacterium
GCGCGACCTCGGCGAAGATCTTCTTGTCCTCGTCCGACAGGCTCTTCCAGAGCTTGCCGGAGATCACCGTGTTCAGGTGATCGACGATGTGGCCGGTGAGGATGATGTTCTTCTGCACTTCGTAGAACTTCTTGGCCTCGATGGTGGTCAGCGGGTTTTCCTGGGCTTCGACCGTGCCGTTCTGCAAGGCCAGATAGACCTCGGCAAAGGCAATGGGCGCGGTGTTGGCGCCACAGGCGCGCGGCATGGCCAGATACGCGGCCACGTCCGGCACGCGAATCTTCAGGCCCTTCATCTCGCTGCACTTGGTGAACGGCTTGTTGGACGTCGTCTGGCGCGTGCCGTAGTAGGTGGTCGCGACGATGTGGTTGCCGCTCTTTTCGTCGTAGCCCTGCGTGAGCTCCTTGTAGATGTCGCTCTTGGTGTAGGCGATCAGGTGCTCAGGACTGCGGAAGGTGTAGGGATAGTACGTGACCCCGATGCGCGGAAAACTCTTGGCCGCGAAGCTGGACCCGGAGATGATCATGTCGACCGTGCCCAGCGTCAGCCCCTGGTTGATGTCGTTTTCCTTTCCCAGTTGCGAGGCCGGATAGACGTCGATGTGATAGCGGCCGTTGGTGCGCTTCTCGATTTCCTGGGCGGCCCACACCGACGAGGTATGGAACGGTTCGGACGTCTCGTAGACGTGCGCCCACTTCAGTTTGGTCTGCGCCAGCGCGGAGCCGCTGACGGCGATCGCGACGGCGGCAAAGAGCACTTTGATGGCGTTGCCTGGCTTCATGTTGTCTCCTCTCTTTGAGGTGGCGGGCTCGGCGGCCTCGCGTCATGTTTTACATATGGAGTTCACCTACTGGAGCTGCACCTACCAACTGCGACTGCGAGTTGCCGCCGGCGCCCCCGGGGGGGACCGACGGCCTGTTGCTATTCAGCGCGCAAGGCGTCGGCCGCACCGGGCCAGCTGGCCATCAGGCGGTCGTACGAGCAGGAAAGATGTTCACGCATGGCGGCCCGCGCGCCCTGTTCGTCACCGGCCGCGATGGCGTCGATGACGCGGCGGTGTTCGGTGATGGCGACGGCCCAGCTGTCGGAATTTTCGAAGTAATCGCCCAGCTTCACGGAGAGCGGGTTGTGGCGTTCGTCAAAGAGTTCGCCCACCACCCGCACCAGCACGGCGTTGTTGGCCATTTCCGCCACACGCAGATGGAACAGCCGGTCGCCGCGGATGGGCACGCTGCCGGCCCGCGCCTCGTCTTCCATCGCATCGACGGCTTCGCGCAGGCCTTCCACCAACGCGGGCACGGGATTGAGCGCCGCCTGCGCGGCCAGCTCGCTCTCGATGGTGCGGCGGGCGCGGATGGTTTCAAGCGGGCTTTCGGCGGTCAGGCTGGCGCGCAGCGCGCCGCCCGGGCTTTGCACGTACACGCCCGACCCCATGCGCACTTCCACCCAGCCTTCGACCTCCAGCGCGATCAGCGCTTCCCGCACCGACGGCCGCGACACGCCCAGCTTCAGCGCAAGATCGCGCTCGGGCGGCAGGCGCGCGCCGGCCGGAAATTCGCCGGCCTCGATCAGCAGGCGAAGCTGATCGGCGATCTGGCGATACAGGCGGCGAGGTTCGATGGTCTGAATCGGCATATAGGTAAAGTGGCCTTACCAATTGACCAGAATCCTGCGCCTCCCGACGCTGGGTCACAATTAGGGTTTGCCCATCCGCGTCGGGATGTGCCACGCGGGCAACCCTTATCTGTTAAAAAGCGGCCACCACGGCTTTCATCCGATTCCATGACCCACGATCCGCAACACTCGCCCTTCAAGAGCACCGGCGGCGCGCGCCGCATCCTCAATGCGCTGCGTTATTCATGGCAGGGCCTGAAGGCGGCCGTCAAATACGAGGCGGCCTTCAGGCAGGAACTGGCGCTGGCCGTGCTGATGATTCCGGCCGCGTTTTTTCTGGGCCGCACCACAGTCGAGGTGTTCTTTCTGGTGGGCGTGGTGGTCATGGTGCTGGCGGCGGAACTGCTTAATTCCGCCATCGAAGCGCTTGCCGATGCGTTGTCGGTCGAACGCCATCCCCTCTTGGGGCGGGCCAAGGACCTGGGCAGCGCGGCGGTGATGCTGCTGCTTATATTTGCCGGAACGGTCTGGGTGGGGGTGGCCATCAGCCGTTTCGTCATGCACTGATACGGGTTCGCACCGCGACGGGGATGCGACTCTATTTATACTGGGAGCCATGATGCCTCAATCGACGTCAGCACCCTCCAAGCGCATCGTCATCGTTGGCGGTGGCGCAGGCGGCCTTGAACTGGCCGCCAAACTGGGCCGGATCCACGGCCGCCAATACATCACCCTGGTCGACAGCCGGCCTTTTCACATCTGGAAGCCTTCGCTGCACGAAGCGGCGGCGGGCACGCTGGATATTCACCAGGAAGGCCTGTCCTACCTGATGCTGGCCCACATGGACGGCTTCTCGTTCGCCCAGGGCCGGCTTGAAAGCGTCGACCGCGAACGCCGGCTCATCACGCTGGACGCCGTCAATGACGCGCAGGGCCAGGAAGTCCTGCCCCGCCGCGAACTGGCGTACGACACGCTGGTGCTGGCGCTGGGCAGCACCTCCAACTTCTTCAACACGCCGGGCGCGGCCGAGCATGCGGTCACGCTGGACACCACCGAAAACGCCGAGCAATTCCGCCTGACCATGCTCAAGGCCATGGCGCTGGTGGACCAGGCCAAGGTACGCAACCCGTCCGCGCGGCTGGACCTGGTGATCGTGGGCGGCGGCGCCACCGGCGTGGAACTGGCGGTGGAGCTGACCGAAGCCAGCCACGTGGTCAGCGCCTATGGCCTGCCCAACTTCCGCGCAGACCGCGATCTGGCGATCACGCTAGTCGAAGGCGCGCCGCGCATCCTGTCCGCGCTGCCCGAGAAGATTTCGGTCGCGGCGACCAAACGCCTGACCGAACTGGGCATCCGCGTCGAGACATCCTGCCGCGTGTCCGAAGTGACGGACAACACCGTGCGCACCGCCGACGGCCGCGAGTTTCCCGCGCAGTTGTGCATGTGGGCCGCCGGCATCAAGGGCCCGGCGCTACTGGCCGACCTGGGACTGCCGCTGAACAAGCTGGGGCAGATCGAAGTCAACGAGCGGCTCGAAACGCCCGATCCGCACATCCTGGCGCTGGGCGACTGCTGCGCGGCGCCATGGCGCGACGGCCGCACCGTGCCCGCCCGCGCCCAGGCCGCGCACCAGCAGGCCGATTACCTGACCAAGAAGCTGACGGCCCGGCTGCGCAACAACCCCGAGCCCACCGCCCCCTACGTCTACCAGGACCACGGATCGCTGGTGTCGCTGGGCCAGGACGCCGGAGTAGGCAGCCTGATGGGCAAGCTTGCCGGACGGGGACTGTTCGTAAGCGGTACACTGGCGCGCCTGATGTACATGAGCCTGCACCTGATGCACCACCGCGCGGTGCTGGGCGCCTCGCGTACCGTCTCCCTCGCCCTGGCTCGCCTCCTCATGCGGCGCACGCGCCCGCGGGTCAAACTGCACTGAATCCCATGAATTTCCTGCAAAAACTCGAACACGCCTGGACCACCAGCAACTCGCTCCTGCAAGTCGGGCTGGATCCCGACCCGCAGCGCTTCCCGCGCGAATTGCAGGACAAGCCGGACGCCATCTTCCAGTTCTGCCGCGACATCGTCGACGCCACCGCGCCGTACGCATGCAGCTTCAAGCCGCAGATCGCGTACTTCGCCGCGCACCGCGCCGAGGACCAGCTGGAAGCGCTGTGCCAGCACATCCGCGACAAGCACCCCGACCTGCCCATCGTGCTGGACGCCAAGCGCGGCGACATCGGCTCCACCGCCGAAAACTACGCCCGCGAAGCCTACGAGCGCTACCAGGCCCACGCCCTCACCGTCAGTCCCTACATGGGCCTGGACTCGGTCGAGCCCTACCTGGCGTGGCGCGACCGCGGCGTGATCGTCCTGTGCCGCACCTCCAACCCCGGCGGCTCGGACCTGCAATTCCTGAAGATGGACAACGGCGAGCCCCTGTACCTGCACGTGGCGGGGCTGGTGGCTGACAAATGGAATGCCAATGGCCAGTGCGGCCTGGTGGTGGGCGCCACGTTCCCCAACGAACTGGCCGCGGTGCGCCAGCGCATCGGCGACGCCCTGCCCCTGCTGGTGCCGGGCATCGGCGCCCAAGGCGGCGACATCACGGCAACGGTCAACGCCGGCGCCAACGCGGCGCGCAACGGCATGATGATCAACTCGTCGCGCGCCATCATCTACGCCAGCGGCGGCGACGACTGGCGCCAAGCCGCCGCCGAGGCCGCCAAGGGCCTGCGCGACGCGATCAACGCAGTGCGCTGACGCCCCATTGCGCAAAAGCCGCTGCACCGTGCGCAAACGCGCGGTGCAGCGGCTTTTTTCATGTCAACGCCAGCAAGTTCAGCGCGGGCGTTTCGCGTCGGGATTCATCGCCGGTTGATCGGCGCACCCGCGAATTCCAGCACGGCCCGCAGCGCGAACTCGACCGCCGCCTGCCGCACCTGCCCGCGGTCGCCCTGGAAAACATGCGTCACCGCGCGGCTGCTGATGCCGTCGCCCACCCGCATCGCAAAGCCGAAGCACACCATGCCTACCGGCTTGCCCGGCGTGGCGCCGCCCGGGCCGGCGATGCCGGTGGTCGACATGGCCACGTGCGCGTTGGGCACGGCGAGCAGCACCCCGTTTGCCATTTCAAGCGCCACGGGCTCGCTGACGGCGCCAAAGTGATGCAGCGTTTCGGGCGACACCTCCAGTTCGGTAACCTTGGCGTCGTTGCTGTAAGTGACGAAGCCGCGCTCGAACCATTCGCTGGAACCGGCCACCGCGGTGACGGCGCCTGCCAGCAAGCCGCCCGTGCAGGATTCGGCGGTGCCAAGCATCCACCCCTGCTGCCGCAGCACATCGCCCAGCCGCTCGGACAGGCCGAGGATCGTCGCTTCCGACAACTGCGCGGCCGTCATGTTGGTCCGCGCGCCTTCATGCTGATCGTTCATCCCAAGACTCCTGTGCGGGCCACCAACGCCATTACCAGCAAGGCATAGCCGGCGGCCACGATATCGTCCCACATGACTCCGAAACCGCCCTTGATATGGGCGTCGAAGAACTTGATGGGTGGCGGCTTGACGATGTCGAACGTGCGGAACAGCACGAACGCCAGCGCCTGAGCGACCCAGCCGGCCGGCGTAAGCCACAGCACCAGCCAGAACGCCACCATCTCGTCCCAGACCATTCCGACATGATCCGGCTGCTGGAGTTCTCGGCCGACGCGATGGCAGGCCCAGCATCCGTACAGAAATGCCACCGCCAGGAACACGCCGATGGCCAGGTCCGAGGCCGCAGGCGCCGCCGCCACCCAGATGGCCCAAGCAAGCAGCGTGCCCCACGTGCCCGAGGCCGGACGGATCAGTCCGCTGCCAAAGCCAAACGCAATCAGCCGGCCCGGATCGCGGCAGACCCAGGAGAGCGCCGGATACGCGGC
>JAEYVD010000273.1 GCA_023432075.1 Pseudomonadota bacterium
TGGATGCCCAAGGTGCAGCAGGCGATGGCCAAGATTCCGGAGATCACCGACGTGGACGCCGATGTCGAGGACCGCGGCCGCGAGATCAATCTGGTCATCGACCGGGAAGCCGCGACGCGGCTGGGCATCAGCATGGCCACCATCTCCACGGTGCTGAACAATTCGTTCAGCCAGCGTCAGGTGTCGGTCATGTACGGGCCGCTCAACCAGTATCACGTGGTGCTGGGCGTGGACCCGAAGTTCGCGCAGGACATCGAGTCGCTGCGCCAGGTCGAAGTCATCACCGCGGACGGCGCGCGCGTGCCGCTGTCGGCGTTCACCAAGCTCGAAAACGCCAACGCGCCGCTCAGCGTGAGTCACCAGGGGCTGTTCGTGGCGGACACCATCTCGTTCAGCCTCGCGCCCGGCGTGTCGCTGGGACAGGCGACCACCGCGATCGACAACGCGGTCGCCCGCATCGGCCTGCCGTCCGATCAGATCCAGGCGGGCTTTCAGGGCACCGCCGCCGCGTTGCAGCAGACGCTGTCGCAACAGCCCTGGCTGATCCTGGCTGCGCTGGTCACCATGTACATCGTGCTGGGCATCCTGTACGAGAGCTTCGTCCACCCGCTTACCATCCTGTCGACCCTGCCGTCGGCGGGCCTGGGCGCGCTGCTTGCGCTGCTGCTGGTGCGCCAAGACTTCACCTTGATCGCGCTGATCGGGGTGTTCCTGCTCATCGGCATCGTCAAGAAGAACGCCATCATGATGGTGGATTTTGCGCTGGACGCCGAGCGCCGCCACGGCATGTCGCCGCGCGACGCCATCTTCCAGGCCTGCCTGACGCGTTTCCGTCCCATCATGATGACCACGATGGCGGCCATCTTCGGCGCGCTGCCGTTGGTGCTGGCCACGGGCGCCGGGGTCGAGATGCGCCAGCCGCTGGGCATTACCATCGTCGGCGGTCTGGTGCTGAGCCAGATCCTTACGCTGTACACCACCCCGGTGGTCTATCTTTATCTGGATCGCTTCCGCCTGTGGGCCGCACGCCGGCGCGCGGGGCGGGCCGGCGATTCCGCTTCCATCAAACACACATGATCCGTACCACGCCGTCTGCTTTCGCCTCATTTCCCCGCGCCGCGATCACGCTTGCGCTGTGCGCGCTGCTGGGCGCTTGCGCGGTCGGGCCCGACTACCAGCGTCCGGCGCTCGACGTGGGCGCCGCCTACAAAGAAGGCGAGGTCGAGGTGCCCGGCTGGAAGCCCGCGCAACCGCGCGACGAGGCCGATCGCGGCGCGTGGTGGACGGTTTACGACGACACCACGCTGAACGGCTTGGTGGACCGGCTGAACACTTCGAACCAGACCATTGCGCAGGCCGAGGCCAACTATCGCCAGGCGCTTGGCCTGGTGCGCGGCGCGCGCTCGGGCTTTTTTCCGACCGTGGGCGCGGGGGCAGGGATGAGCCGGAGCGGCAACTGTGGGCAGAGCGGTTCTTCCACCGGTTCCGGCGGCAACGTATCCAACCAGTATTCGCTGACCGGCAGCGTCAGCTGGGAGCTTGACGTCTGGGGCCGCGTGCGCCGCAGCGTCGAGTCCTCGGAAGCCAGCGCCGCCGCCAGCCTGGCCGACCTGGGCGCGACCCGGCTGAGCGCGCAGGCCGCGTTGGTGCAGACCTATCTGCAATTGCGCGTGCTGGACGAGCAGAAGCGTCTGCTCGACGCCACCGTGGCCGCCTATGAAAAATCCCTGCAGCTCACGCAGAACCGCTATGAGGTCGGCGTGGCCGGCCAAGCCGACGTGGCGGTGGCGCGCACGCAACTGGAAAGCACGCGCGCGCAGTCCATCGACCTGGACTGGCAGCGCGGCCAGTACGAGCACGCGATCGCCGTCCTGATGGGCCTGGCGCCGTCCCAATTCAGCCTGCCGCCCGCGGTCTTCGCGTTGCGGCTGCCGCAGATTCCCGTGGGCCTGCCGTCCGAACTGCTCGAACGCCGGCCCGACGTGGCGGCCGCCGAACGCCGCGCCGCCGCCGCCAACGCGCAGATCGGCGTGGCGCAGGCCGCGTGGTTCCCCAGCCTGACCCTGTCGGCCGACGGCGGTTTTCGCAATGGCGAGTTTGCCGAGCTGCTGACGGCGCCCGCGCGCTTTTGGTCGCTGGGACCGGCGCTGGCGCTGACGATCTTCGACGGCGGCGCGCGCGAGGCCCAGGTCGAGCAGGCCCGCGCGTCGTATGACTCGCAGGCCGCGGCGTACCGGCAGGCGGCGTTGACTGGGCTGCGCGAGGTCGAGGATTACCTGATCCAGCTGCGGGTGATGGAGCAGGAGCAGATCGTGCAGCGGCGCGCGCTGGAATCCGCGCGGGAATCGCTGCGCCTCATCCAGAACCAGTACAAGGCGGGCCTTGTCGACTACCTGAGCGTGGCCGTGGTCGACGCCACCGCGCTCAACAGCGAGCGCAATGCCCTGAGTCTGCTGGGCAACCGGCTCGTGGCCAGCGTCAACCTGATCGTCGCGCTGGGCGGCGGCTGGGAAGGTCTGCCGCCCGTGGAAACGGCGCGGGCGGACGCCGCGACCTCGCCTGCGTCGGTGTCTGCGTCGCAAACCGCTGCGCCCGAAGCACCGGCGCAGCAAACGCCGGCGGCGCCGTCGCGCTAGCCGCGGGCAAGCTGCCCTACAAACCTGCCGCCTTCAGATCGGGCCGCTGGCGGTGCCAGTCGGTGACCGCCTGGAACGCGATGCCAATCCGGCCCAGCACGGCCTCGGCGCTCGGCTTGCCCAGCAACTGCACGCCCAGCGGCAGGCCGTCGCTGGTAAAGCCCGCGGGCAGCGCCAGTCCTGCGGCGTTGACATAATTGCCGGCGCGGGTAAACGACGCAAGCGGCGTGGCCGTTTCGTCCACGTCGGCCAGCTGCCGTGCGCCGAACGGCACGCAAGGCGTCAGCACCGCGTCGAACTCCTGCATCCAGTCCAGCCAGTCGCGGCGCGCCTGCGCATGCGCCTGCAACGCGCCGATGTAGTCGGCCGCCGAAATCCCCTTGCCCGACAGCACGCGGGCGCGCACGTATTGGCCGATGGGCTGCGCCGCATCCTCGATGTGGCCGCGGTGCAGCGCGTAGGCTTCCGCGGCGATGATCTGGCCGTTGCGTTGCATCATCTCGTGAAAATCAAAGGGCAGGGGCGTCTCCTGCACGTCGGCGCCCAGCGCGGCCAGCACGCGGCGGGCATCGTCCAGCGCTGAAAGCGCATCGGCTTCCACGGCAATGGGGTGCTGCGCAACCGGCATCAACGCGATCCGCTTGCCGCGCAGCGGTTGCGGGCCGGCGTAGGGCTCGCGGTACTCGAAGGCGGGGATGCCGAACGTCAGGGGATCATACGTATCGGATCCCGCCATCAGCGCGGTCAGCAGCATTGCGTCGCGCGCGTCGCGGGTCAGCGGGCCCAGGGTGTCCAGCGTGGGCGACAGCGCCACCGCGCCATGCAGGCTGATCAGTCCGCGCGTGGTCTTCAGGCCGGTGATGCCATTGAGCGCCGCCGGAATCCGGACCGAGCCGCCCGTGTCCGACCCCAGCGCCGCGGGCGCCAGCCCGGCCGCGACGGCGACGCCGGACCCGCTGGACGAGCCGCCGGGCACCCGTGCGCGCTTCAGGTCCCACGGATTGCGGGGCGTGCCCATCACCGGATTGGTGCCCCAGCCGCCAAAGGCAAATTCGACCATGTGCGTCTTGCCCAGCACCACCATGCCCGCGTTCAGCAGCCGTGCCACCGCGGTGGCGGTGACGCCGCCGCGCCGTTCGCGCCAGGCCTCGGAGCCCGCCGTGGTGATCTGCCCCTGGATGTCGCACAGGTCCTTGATCGCCACGGGGATGCCGTCCAGGGCGCTAAGCATCCCATAGCCGGCGCGCCTGCGTGCGTCGGATGCCTCGGCAAGCCGTAGCGCGCCGGCACTGTCCACGCTGACGAATGCGCCCAGCGCCGGATTGGCCCGGTCGATGCGGTCCAGGAAGTGGCGCGTCACTTCCACCGAACTGTAGCGGCCCTTCGCCAGGCCGTCCGCCAGATCGCTCATCGTGGCAAATGCGATTTCAGACATGCGTTCCTCGATGTAATGCCGATTGCCTGCCGGGCCGCGCGGCGGCCGGGCCTCGGGATGTAGCGTGCAACGGCGCGCACGTTTGGTCTATGCGCGCTTTCCCGCCCGGGCGGAACGCAAAACGGCCCACGCGAAAGGCATGGGCCGTTTGGGTGGCGCGCGTGGCGCCGCAGGCGCGAGGCGCGAGCGGTTAAGGCGCGGCTAGAGAATGCCGCGAATGCCGGCGATGCCATGCGCGCCGTGCCGCAAGGCTTGCGAGACCGTCTGGGTGGATTGTCCGCCCAACGCAAATACCGGAATGCCCGCGTCGCGATTGCCTTGCACGAAACCTTCCCAGCCCAGCGTCTGCGCGCCGGGATGGCTGGGCGTGTCCAGCACGGGACCCAGCACGGCAAAGTCCGCGCCCAGTTCGCGGGCATGGACCACCTGCGCATTGTCATGCGCGGACACGCCGACCAGGGCATTGCGCGGCAATTCCGGACGGGCGGTCAGGCGCAGCGCGTCGGCCGTGCGCAGGTGCACGCCGTCGGCTTCCTTCCACC
>JAEYVD010000278.1 GCA_023432075.1 Pseudomonadota bacterium
TGGCCGCCAGCAGGTCGGCGATCTCTTCGTGCAGCGCGCCCAGAATGGCGAGACGTCCCATGTGTGGTGTTTCCGTGATCGTTGCGTTGCGCGGCCCGTGCCGCCAGCGCGCAACATACTCCAATGCCGCCGCGCCCGCCAATGACGGGGCTTTGCCGTTCCAGATCGTCTGACCTGGTTCCAAGCGCCCCGAAAAGCGGTCTGCGGGCCGTTTTTCGCGCTGACCGGATACCAACCATGCCCGTCTTGGATGGCTACTGATGCGGTAGTGACGGCGTACTCCAGCAATCGCCGGGTCGGCTGTTTTCCCGGGCAATTCAGGATGACGCCCGCCTCGGGCTAGGCAAAAAGGTGGTGTACGGGCATGCAGCAGGGAAACCCCGCGCCCTGCTGCGCTCGCCGCGCATGCTAGCTTGCCTCACGCAGGCGTTGTCCCGGCCAGCGGCATAGGTATCGCAAGCCTTTATCTGTGTGTGGGGAGACGATCATGGTCAAGAAGAACCTCGCCGTTTTCTTCGACGGCACGTGGAACGAACCCAACGACCGCACCAACGTCTACGAGTTCTACAAGGCCGCGCCCGAGACCAGCACGCAGGAAACGCTCTACATCGAGGGCGTGGGTACGCAGGGCCAGGGGCTGTGGGCGGCCATCGACAAATTCATGGGCGGCGCGTTCGGCGCGGGCCTGTCGGCCAACATCCGGCAAGGCTACCAGTGGCTCTGCCAGCGTCACCAGTCCGGCGACCGCATCTTCCTTTTCGGCTTCAGCCGCGGCGCCTACTCCGCACGCAGCCTCGCGGGCATGGTGCGCAAATGCGGCCTGCTCAATGAAGCTACCGAGGCCAACGTGTCCGAGGCCTACGCGCTGTACCGCGACGACTGCACCCCGTCATCCCTGGAAGCCGCCGCCTTCCGCGACCGCTTCTCGCGCGACACCGACCTGCACTTCGTCGGCGTCTGGGATACCGTGGGCAGCCTGGGCATCCCCGTGGGCGGCATCCCGTTTCCCGGCTTCTCCAGCTTCTACAACTTTCACGACACCGAACTGAGCAACCACGTCCTGAACGCGTACCACGCCATCGCCACCAACGAATACCGCGAGCCGTACTTCCCCACGCTCTGGACCCGCCGCGCGGGCTCGCCGCCACGCCCCGCAAACCTGCCCGTCGAGCAACGCTGGTTCATCGGCGCGCATTCCGACGTGGGTGGCGGGTATCAGGATGGCAGCCTGCAGACGCTGCCCGCGTCATGGCTACAGGAAAAGGCGCGGCAGGCGGGGTTGGAGGCGGGGACGGTGCAGCGGATCTCGACGGATTACGAACAGTGCGAACCGCATGATTCGTACAAGGAATTCACGGAGAAGGTGCCGATTCCGGTGAAACGGCGGCCGCGGGTGTGGGACAAGGAAACGGTCCTGAATCTGACGATCGATGATCGGCTGGTCCGGCGGTTCGAGCGCAATCAGGCGTTTCTAAAGGAGTATCCGGACTTCCGGGATGCGTTGGGGAAGTTGGAGGTGGGGAGGTAAAGCTTACCTCGCGAAATCCGAGGGTGATCAGGCAGCCTCGTGCAGGCGCATTTCCACACGCAGACCGGCGGCCGCCGCCATGTTGACCAAAGCGTCCAGCCCAAACAGGTTGATCTTGCCGCGCATCAGGTCCGACACACGGGGCTGCGTCACGCCGAACAGCCTCGCAGCCTGGGCTTGGCTTATCCTTGACTGGGCCAGGTGACTTGTCAAAGCCATCATGAGGACGGAACGCAACTTCATGTTTTCCGCTTCCGTCGGCGTGCTTTCGATGGCGTCCCACACGCTGTCGTATCGTTGCTTGCTCACGGTTTCAGCTCCTTCAACACGTGCCGGTAACGCTTTGCGGCCAAATCCAGGTCAACCTTGCTGGTTTTCTCCGACTTCTTCTGGAAGCAATGAAGCACATAGATCACCTCCGCGAATTTCGCGACGTACAGAACGCGAAAAGCGCCCGTCGCGTCGCGGATCCGTATCTCTTTAACCCCGGCTCCGACTGTACTCATCGGCTTCCAATCGTCGGGCTCCAACCCGCGCTGCACGCGATCAATTTGGTAACCGGCCTCACGCCGGACCTCAAGCGGCAACGCTCGCAGATCGTCCAGCGCACTGCCAACGAACTCGACCTCACGAGGCGCGTTCAAAGCGCAATTATACAAATTTTTGTATAAAGTGCAGCCCTAGCGAGTGTTTCGCCACGTCTGCTCACGGGTCGGCAACATCGACACCGCATCTTCTCGCCGACCCGCCCATCCGACTGGCGCCTCGCACCAATAACACTTGATTCGTGGAACATGTGTTCACCCATCCGTTGACCATCGAACACTGTCGCAAGGCGCGATTGGAGTGTCGATGAGGATTGGTCTGAATCTGTGGGGCTTCTGCGCAGGATCACCCCGCCACGTACCCCAACGCCACACTGGCCGCCAGCGCCTCGCGCTTTACCGCGGCAACCACTGCCCCACCCTCGGACACATCAAATCCGCCCGTTGCGCCCAGCGCGGTCAATACCGCGCAGACGCGTCCGGTATGGTCATACAGCGGCGCCGACACGGCGCTGATGCCACGCAGATTGGTGTCTTTCACCGTGGCGCACCCCGCCGCCCGGACATCGCGCCGCAAGACGCCGATGGGGTCATCCCGATCCAGCAGATCGCGCTGCTCGGCCGGTGCGCTGGCCAATTCGGCTTCCGCCAGCGCCCGCACCGGCGCCTCGTCCAGCAAACCCAGAAAAGCCCGCCCCGTCGCCGACCACAGCATCGACAGCACCGACCCCACGCGTACGTTCACGGTGACCGGCAGGCCGGGTTCCTCGAATCGCACGATAGTCGGCCCCTTGTTGCCCATGACGGCGATGAAGCACGTGACGGCCAGGCTTTCGCGCAGGCGCACGAGCGCGGGCTCGCCGATGCGTAGCGGGTCGGCCTGGCGCATGGCGGCTACCCCTACATAAAGCGCTTCGAGGCCCAAGTGGTACTGCTGCGTCGCCACTTCCTGGTCGACCAGGCCCTCGGCGATGAGGCTCATCAGGTAACGATGGACCTTGGCCGGGCTTTCGCCGACGTGGGCGGCCAGCGCGGTGAGGCTGGCGCGGCCGCCTAGGCGGGCAAGCCCTTTCAGGACGGACATGCCGGTTTCCGCGGCCTGGACCCGCTGCCGGCGTTCGCGAGGCCGGACGGCCGGGGCTTCGGCGGATTCAAGATCAGACGCGAGGTCGGATTCGGGCGGCAAGGCGGCTTTGCTCATTGAAAATACGGCTCCGTAACAGCGGGCTCGCCGGCAACCGAGGGACCGAAAGCCTGGAGCGGCACTAAGGTTAACCCTTCTTCAAAAATTACGCATTGCGTATATGCTTTACGCAAATAAGGAATGCACTTTTGACATTCCACAACGAGGAGACTTGTCCATGCGCAGTGTCAAACACCACATCCTGGCCGGCCTGATGGCCCTGCCCCTCTTGGCTTGTGCCAGCGCGTCCGCGCAGCAGGCGGCTGCCGATTACCCGTCCAAGCCCGTGCGCTGGATCGTGCCGTATGCCGCGGGCGGCGGGTCGGACTTCCTGGCGCGCAGCATCGGGCAAGGCCTGACGGGACGCATGGGCCAGCCGGTGGTGATCGAGAACAAGCCGGGCGGCAACACGGCAATTGCGGCGTCGGAAACGGCGCGCGCCCCAGCCGATGGCTACACCATGTTGTCCGCCGACAACGGCACGCTGGTGTTCAACCCCGCCCTCTACAAGAAACTGTCGTATGACCCGGCGAAGGATCTGGCGCCGGTCACGCTGATGGGACGGTTCCCGATGATCCTGGTGGTCGGCCCGGCCATGAAGGTCAACTCGGCCAAGGAGTTTCTGGCCGAAGCCAAGGGACGCAAGGAAGGTCTGGATTACGCCTCGGCCGGCGCCGGCAGCCCCCACCACCTGGCGATGGAATTGCTGAAGGTCGAGGCGGGCCTGACGATGACCCACGTGCCGTACCGTGGCGCCTCGCCAGCCCTGGCGGATGTCGCCGGCGGTCAGGTGCCCGCGATGATGGTGGATCTGGCCGCGGGCGCCGGTTTCATCAACGGCGGCAAGGTCAAGGCACTGGCGGTCGCCAATCCGACGCGTCTGCCGCAATTGCCCGACGTGCCGACGTTCGCCGAGATCGGCCTGAAGAACGTGGAAGCCGCCGCGCAGGTCGGCGTGGTGGTGCCGGCCGCTACCCCCAAGCCGGTGATCGACGCCCTGAACAAGCAGGTGGTCGCGACCATCAATGACCCGGCCACGCGCCAGCGCCTGGTGGAGTTCGGCATCGAGCCGATCGGCAACACGCCCGCGCAATACGCCGAGATGCTGACGGCCGAACGCGCCCGCTGGCAGAAGCTGATCAAGGATCTAGGCATCACGCTGGATTGAGCATTACGCGGGAATGAGTGTCATGCCGGCCTAGGCATCACGCTCGACCGCATCACGTTGAACCTCGCATCACCGGCCCGCCGCACCCATAGCCGCAAGCATGTGCCGCACCCCGCGGCGGGCCCGCAAGACGAACACACGGAACGACCCCATGAACCAAGCATCCGCCACGCCGCGCCCCTCGGGCTGTCCCATCGATCACGCCGCGCTGTCCGCCGCGCAAAGCCCGACGGGCTGTCCGGTCAGCCCGCGCGCCGCCGCGTTCGATCCCTTTGGCGACGGCTATCAGCAGGACCCGCCCGAATACGTGCGCTGGGCGCGTGAGCAGGAGCCGGTGTTCTACAGCCCGCAGTTGGGCTACTGGGTCGTGACGCGCTACGACGACATCAAGGCGATCTTCCGCGACAACATCACCTTCAGCCCGTCGATCGCGCTGGAGAAGATCACGCCGACGGGACCGGAGGCCAACGCGGTGCTGGCGTCGTACGGCTACGCCATGAACCGCACGCTGGTGAACGAGGACGAGCCCGCGCACATGCCGCGCCGCCGCGTGCTGATGGACCCGTTCACGCCCGAGGAGTTGAAGCATCACGAACCCATGGTGCGTCGCCTGACGCGCGAATACGTGGACCGCTTCATCGACGACGGGCGCGCCGATCTCGTCGATCAGATGCTGTGGGAAGTGCCGCTGACCGTGGCGCTGCACTTTCTGGGCGTGCCCGAAGAGGACATGGACCTGCTGCGGCAATATTCCATCGCGCACACAGTGAACACCTGGGGCCGGCCCAAGCCCGAGGAACAGGTGGCCGTCGCGCATGCGGTCGGCAACTTCTGGCAGCTGGCCGGCAAGATCCTGGACAAAATGCGGCAGGATCCGTCGGGCCCCGGCTGGATGCAATACGGCCTGCGCAAGCAGCAGATGCACCCGGAGGTGGTCACCGATTCATACCTGCATTCGATGATGATGGCCGGCATCGTGGCGGCGCACGAGACCACGGCCAATGCGTCGGCCAATGCCATCAAGCTGCTGTTGCAGCATCCGCAGGCCTGGCGCGAGATCTGCGAGGATCCGAACCTGATCCCCAACGCGGTCGAGGAATGCCTTCGTCACAACGGATCGGTTGCCGCGTGGCGCCGCCTGGCTACGCGCGACGTGGAAATCGCAGGCGTGGCGATTCCGGCCGGGTCGAAACTGCTGATCGTGACCTCGTCGGCCAACCATGACGAAGGCCAGTTCGAAGACGCCGACCTCTTTGACATCCGCCGAGAAAATGCCAGCGATCAGCTAACGTTCGGTTATGGCTCGCATCAGTGCATGGGCAAGAACCTGGCGCGCATGGAGATGCAGATCTTCCTGGAAGAACTGACGCGCCGGCTGCCGCATCTGAAATTGGCGGAGCAGTCCTTCACCTATGTGCCCAACACCTCCTTCCGCGGGCCGGAACACCTGTGGGTGGAATGGGATCCGGCGCAGAACCCGGAGCGCGCGAACCCGTCCCTGCTGGAAAACAGGCATCCTGTGCGCA
>JAEYVD010000309.1 GCA_023432075.1 Pseudomonadota bacterium
ACGGCTTTCTGCCCTTCAAGGAAGTTGCCCGCAGCTTCTTCAAGGAAGGCGTCGATGTCCGCACCGCCCGTATCCAGGACGCCCTGCGCGAAGGCCAGGAACTGATCGTCCAGGTCGAAAAGGAAGAACGCGGCAACAAGGGCGCTGCCCTGACCACATTCATCTCGCTGGCCGGCCGCTACCTGGTCCTGATGCCCAACAACCCCCGCGGCGGTGGTGTTTCGCGCCGCGTCGAGGGCGAGGACCGCCAGGAACTGCGCGACACGATGGAGCAGCTCGATCTGCCCCAGGGCATGAGCATCATCGCCCGCACCGCAGGCATCGGCCGCAACGTCGAAGAGCTGCAATGGGACCTGTCCTATCTGCTGCAACTCTGGACCGCCATCGACGGCGCCGCGCGCGACAACTCCGCGCCCATCCTGATCTACCTCGAATCCAGCCTGGTCATCCGCGCGATCCGCGATTACTTCTCGCCGGAAATCGGCGAGATCCTGATCGATACCGACGAGATCGCCGACCAGGCCACCGCCTTCATGAGCGTGGTGATGCCGGACAACGTCCAGCGCGTCAAACGCTACCGTGACGACATCCCCCTCTTCTCGCGCTTCCAGATCGAACACCAGATCGAGACGGCCTACTCGCGCACCGTGCAACTGCCCTCGGGCGGCGCCATTGTCATTGACCACACCGAAGCGCTGGTGTCCGTCGACGTGAACTCGGCCCGCTCGACCCGCGGCGCCGACATCGAGGAAACCGCGCTGCGCACCAACTCGGAAGCGGCAGACGAAGTGGCCCGCCAGTTGCGCCTGCGCGACCTGGGCGGACTGATCGTCATCGACTTCATCGACATGGAAGACAGCAAGAACCAGCGCGCCGTCGAACAGCGCCTGCGTGATGCCCTCCATTTCGACCGTGCCCGCGTCCAGATGGGCAAGATCTCGCGCTTTGGCCTGATGGAACTGTCTCGCCAGCGCCTGCGCCCCGCCCTGAACGAAGGCTCGCACATCACCTGCCCGCGCTGCAACGGCACCGGCGTGATCCGCGACGCCGAGTCCAGCGCCCTGCACGTGCTGCGCCTGCTGCAGGAAGAAGCCATGAAGGAGAACACCGCGGCGGTCCACGCCCAGGTGCCCGTCGATGTGGCCACCTACCTGCTGAACGAAAAGCGCGCCGACATCACCAAGATGGAAGCCCGCCTGAAGGTCAACCTGATGCTGATCCCCAACAAGCATCTGGAAACGCCGCACCACCACATCGAGCGCCTGCGCCACGACGATCCCCGCCTGGAAGAAGTGAAGACCAGCTTCGAGCTGGTGGAAGCGCCGGCCACGGATGCGCCCTGGCAGCCCCGCGAAAGCGAAATCAAGTCGCGCCCGGAAGCCCTGGTCAAGGGCATCACGCCCTCGCAGCCCGCGCCCGTCTCGACGCCCGCCGCACCGACCGCAACGCCTGCCGCGCCTGCCGCAGGCGCCGGTCTGGGTGGCCTGTTCAAGCGCCTGGTCGGCTGGCTGACCGGCGGATCCGAACCCGCCAAGCCCGCTCCTGCCGCCGCCGAGGAAGCCGCCAAGCGCGCCGCCCCCGCCCGTGGCAAGGGCCGTAACGGCCATGACGGCCAGGAACGCCGCGGTGAACGCCACGGTTCCGACCGCAACCGCAATCGCCGCGGCGAAGGCCGTGGCGAAGGCGCCGAGGCCACCGAAGGCGGCCGTCATCACGTGCGTGGCAATCGCCGCTCGGACGCCGAGCGCGGCGAACGCAACAACCGTGGCGAAGGCCGCGGCGAGCGCGACACGCCGGCCGCCACCCAGGCAGCCCTGGCGTCCGCCCGTCCTGAACAGACCCCTGAGCTCAACGGCGAGGACACCGGCGCAGGCCGCAACCGCCGCCGTGGCCGCGGCCGCAACCGCCGCGAGGAAGGACAGTCCGACGCGCCGATGAGCGAACAGGAGAGCATGGTCGCCGCGCTGGCCCAGACGGTCGCCACTGCGCTGCCCGACGCCAAGTCGGATGCCAAGCCCGCCGCCGAAGCCGCCGTGGACGCCGCTGACGCTGACGATCAGTCCGCCGATGCAATCCCGGGCGCTGAAGGCGCCGAAGGCGCGGCCGATCCCGAGCGCAAGCGCCGCCGCCGCCGCAGCCGCCGTGGCCGCCGCAGCCAGGACGAAGCTGGCTTGGCCGGCAGCGACGAGCATCAGGAAGACGGCGCCGATGACGCTGGCGACCAGCAGGCCGAAGGCGTTGACGCCCAAGCCGCCGAGCCGGTTCAAACCGCAGCCGCCGAGGCAGCGCCCGCCCCGGCCCAGCAGGTTCAAGCGCCCGCCCAGCCCGTGCAAACCGCCGCGCAGCCCGAGCAAGCGCCGGCCGAACCGGTTCAAGCGCCCAAGGCTGAACCCGTCCAGGCCGCCGCTGAGCCTGCAGTCGAGCCCGCAGTCGAACCCTTGACCCAGGCCCCGGCTGAACCCGCCGCCCAACCGGTCCAGACGGCTCCCGAAGCGACCCCGCCGGTCGCCGTGCAACCCGCGAGCGAGGCTTCGGTCCCCGCCGCGCCGGTGCAGGCGCCCGTGGAAGCGCCCGCCGTCGAGCCGGTGGTCCCGGCCCCGGC
>JAEYVD010000421.1 GCA_023432075.1 Pseudomonadota bacterium
CCTGATCGCGCGGGCGCTGGAACAGCGCAAGTTCCGGGCGCAGTTCACCGGCGGCCCGTTTGCCGGCTTCGCGTCGTCGTGCGACGTGCTGCCGCCCGACTACAACAACTACGCCTGCTTTGCCACCCGCCATTACCAGAACAAAGAGCGCGTCTGCTCGATCGACGAGTACTGGGCTTCCGGCGGCGTCTACACGAAGCGCTACGTGGCCAACGTGGAGAACGGCAAGCCCAAGGTCGTCGCGTCGTGCTCGTTCAGCAGCGCCGACGAGGCGTGCAGCGACGGCAATGGCAAGACCCATTGGAACCGGTCGCCGGCAAAGCCCGATTTCGCGTATGCCGACAAGCCGCTGCCAAAGATCGACGGCGAGATCTTCGATACCGACGACTACGAATGGGCGCAGGCCTGCCTGGCCAGTCCGGCATATCCCGACGGAAAGTAGCGCGTGCAGACGCCCGCGGCGGCGCGGACGGCAGACGAAAGTGTCAGACTGTAATTCGCGCGCCGCGCTCGCAAGATTTGGAAACGGTATGGCCGGTGTGTTGGGCATTTCGTCCATGCCACGGACGTAGAATGCCGCTTTTCTTTCCGGCCAGCGGCTGACAGGAACCAATCATGAAAAAAACCATCCTTCTTGCATCCGTCTGCGCCGCGCTGCTGTCTGCCTGCGCGCCCGCGACCTCTCCCCGTGAAGGATCGTCCGCCATGCCTGATTCCGCCGCCACGTCAGCCGCCACCCAAGCCGGCCTTACCGCCTACCACTGGCGCCTGACCGCCGCCACCGACGCGGCGGGCACGTCCATCGCGGCCCTGCAAAAAGGCGTCGAGCATCAGGTGCGGCTGACCTTCAAGGACGACGGCGTGAACATCCGCGGCGGGTGCAACGCGCAGTTCGGCGGATACACGTACAAGAATGGCGTGCTGACCATCGCGAACCTGGCCTCGACGATGAAGGCGTGCGAGCAGAGCCTGATGCAGCTCGATGCGGAAATCGCCCAGCGGCTCAAAGGGCCATTGCGCGTGACGCTGTCGGGCGACAAGGCCGAGCCCGCATTGGAACTGTCCGCGCAGGACGGCAGCGTCCTGACGTTCATCGGCGAACCGACGCCCGAAACCCTGTACGGCAGCACGGGCCAGATCATGTTCCTGGAAGTGGCGGCCAAGCGTGCCGAGTGCAGCCATCCGATGATTCCGCACTACCAGTGCCTGATGGTGCGCGAGCGTAAATTCAACGAGGCGGGCATCGCGTTGCCCGCGCCGGACAAGTGGCAGCCGCTGTATCAGTCGATCGAGGGATTCGAGCACCAGGACGGCGTGCGCACCGTGCTGCGCGTCAAGCGCTACGACTGGAAGAACCCGCCCGCCGATGCGCCGTCCAAGGTCTACGTGCTGGACATGGTGGTCGAGCAGGACGCGTCGGGCAAGGCAGCGAGGCGATAGCCGTCAGCGCCGGGTCACCAGGTGATGTAGAACATCGCCTTGGCCAGCACGACGATGGCGACCATGTGACAGAACACGCTTGCGTGCAGACGGCCTTGCAGCGCGCCGGTGAGTTTGCGCCGGCGGGCCAGCACCAGCGCGGTCACGACGTGAACCAGCACGCTGACGGCCAGCAGGATCTTCACTGTCAGCAGCAGCCCGAACGATGAGGCCAGCGGCGCGGCAAGCGCGCCGCGATGCTGCCAGGCCAGCCCCAATCCCGCCAGGTAAAGCACCAGCACCGACCAGGGCACCACCGAACGCACCCGGGACCCAAGCTGGCTGCCCAGCGCCTTGCGCACGTCCGGCGGCAGGCGCCGGTGCACCGGTTCCAGGAAGAGCACCTCGAAAGCGACAGTGCCGACGAACAGGAAGGCGGCAAGCAGGTGCAGGATAAGCAGCACGGGATAGAGGGTCATGGCGGTATTCTCCGCCGCCGGATGGCGGCGGGAAATGACAAACATCAAGGGGGCGGGCCCCGTCTGACACCGTACCCAGCAAGCAGTCCGATCAAAAAGCCGGGATCTCAGCTCACTTGCCCGATGGCTGCAGCGTCAGCGTATCCGAACGCTGGCTGTCCACCTTGGCCCGGCTGAACGCCATGGGGAAGTACTCCCCGGTCGCCCAGCCCTTGAGCAGATCCTGGTAATGCGGGCTGCGCGGATCCGCCGATTGCCCCGGCACGTTCTGCACGCGCGAGTTGTCCCAGTCGGCCACGTCGATCACCTGACGGTACGACGCGCCGCTGGTCACGCGGTAATCGCTCTTGCGGAACGTCGCGCGGTGCACCGTGTCGTTGTCGCCGCCGACCGGATAGCGCGGCGTGCCCCAGGCCTTCGCCCTGTCAGGCGGCAAGAGGCTGGCCAGGCTGTGATCGAACTGGATGTGGTGCAGCTTGCCCCACTGCCACTGTGTCGAATCCGGCCCCATCTTGGCGGTGAGCTTCGTCAGGCCGTCGGCCAGCGCCTGCAACAGCAGGGCGTCGCGGCCCTGTTCAGGCCGGGGGCCGAAAGCGGTGTCGGGCGTGGCCAGCTTTTCCAGTGTCCGGCGGGTGGAAAGGTCGCCGAACGCCGCGCGTCCGTTAGCCGGCACGTACAGGTCGGTCACGCGCTTGACGACTTCGGGCAGCCAGAACGCGTACACGGTCGCCGCCCGGGAGTCGGTCTCCATGCGGTAATCCCAGTCCTTCAAGAGGCTCAGCGCCGCGCCGACGTTCGGGTCCGCCGAGTTCAACGACTTGGCGTAACCGCCCAGCGTGCGGGCCGGGATCGACAGGTTGTCGAACTGCAAGTCCTGGGATTGCTGCACGGTCAGGCCCCGGCCGTCGGCCACCACCTCCCGGATGCGCTGCACGCGGAAGGGTTCGGCCCACGTGCGCGCCGACATGTCCTTGTACGGGTAGTTGGCGGGCAGGTTGTACTCATTGGCCGTGGCGACATAGCCTTCGGGCGGATTGAAGACGCGCGGCAGGGAACTGCCGGGCAGCACGCCCCGCCATTCGAAGTCGCCGTTGCCGGGCACAGGCAGCATGCCGGACCAGTCATTGCGCGGACGGATCGGCGCGATGCTGCCGCCGAACCAGCCGATGTTGCCGTCCACGTCGGCGTACACCATGTTCTCGCTGGGCGTGTAGTGCTTTTCCATGCCCGCCACGAACTCGTTCCAGTTCTGCGCCTGGTTCAGGCGAAGGATGGCGAGGTAGGCCGCCGTTCCCGGAAATTCCAGATAGGCGGCGCGCAGGGCGTAGGCCTTGCGCCGCACCGGGTCTTCATGGATGACCGGCCCGTGGCGCGTGAATTTCAGGCTGCGCGTTGCCGGCGAGGCGCCGCGCACGGCAATGGTCTCGTCGATCTGGCGCATCTTTTCCCAGCCGCCCTGGTAGCGGTATTCGCTGGGGTTGGCGGGGTTGGTGTCGTAGACGTAGAGGTCTTCCTCGTCGCCGAAGGCGAAGATGGTCAGGCCGAACGCGATGCGGTCGTTGTGCCCCATCGAGACGCCGGGCAACGCCGGTTCGCCCGCGCCGATCACGTTCCAACCCGGCGCATTCAGGTGAACCATGTAGCGCAGCGACGGCATGGTGATGGACCGGTGCGGGTCGCCCGCCAGAATGGGCTTGCCGGTCGCGGTGCGCTCGCCGCTCAGCGTCCAGTTGTTGCTTTCATAGCGCGGCGCCAGCGG
>JAEYVD010000450.1 GCA_023432075.1 Pseudomonadota bacterium
TGGGCGGGCGCGGACGCGATGGCAAGCCGGTGGTCGTGCGGGCGGTGGACGGCGTGTCGTTCGAGCTTGAGCGCGGCCGCACGCTGGCCATCGTGGGCGAGTCCGGTTCGGGCAAGACCACCACGGCCCTGTCGGTGCTGCGCCTGGCGGACCCCACCGGCGGCAGCATCCATTTCGATGGCAACGATCTGACCGCGATGCGCGGCGCGGCGCTGCGGCGCATGCGGCGGCGGTTGCAGCTGGTGTTCCAGGATCCGTACTCGTCGCTCAACCCGCGCCAGCGCGCCGAGGACATTGTGCGCACGCCGCTGGACCTGATGGGCATCGAGCCGCCCGGCGGGCGCGAGGCGCGCGTGGCGTTGATGTTCGAACTGGTGGGCCTGCGGCCCGAACAGCGCCAGCTGTTTCCGCACCAGTTCTCCGGCGGGCAGCGTCAGCGCCTGAACATTGCGCGGGCGCTGGCCAGCGCGCCGGACCTGATCGTCTGCGACGAGCCCGTGTCCGCGCTGGATATCGCCATTCGCGCGCAAATCCTGAACCTGTTGCGCCGGATCCAGCGCGAGCAGGGGCAATCGTTTCTCTTCATCTCGCACGACATGGCAGTGGTGGAGCACGTGTGCGACGACATTGCCGTCATGTATCTGGGCAAGATCATCGAACGGGCCTCGCGGCGCGCGTTTTTCTCGCGGCCGCTGCATCCGTACAGCGTGGCGCTGATGTCCGCCGTACCCACCGTGAAGGGCGGGCGCGAGACGGCGGCGCGGCGGGTCAAGCTGTCCGGCGATCCGCCCAGCCCGGTCAACCCGCCGCCCGGCTGTCGCTTCGCGGGCCGATGTCCCGCCGCGCAGGCGCTATGTGCCACCCGGGAACCCGCCTTGCGCGAGGTGGCCCCGGCGCATCACGTGGCCTGCCATTTCGTCGAGACGCGCGACGGCGTGACGGTGTCGCCGTTGCAGGGCTGATGCGCGCGTGCCGATACTTCCCGACTGACAAGGAACCCCGATGACCCCGCCTTCAGGCCAGACGACCCTCTACGTTGCGCGATCCATCCTCACCATGAACCCCGCGCAGCCGCGCGCGACCCACGTGGCCGTGCGCGATGGCCGCATTCTGGGCGTGGGAACCCGGGAGGATCTGGCCGGCTGGGGGCCGGCGCAGGTCGACGACCGGTACGCGGACAATGTGCTGATGCCGGGCCTGGTCGAAGGCCATTGCCACCTGCCCGAGGGCGGCATGTGGAAGTTCGTCTATGTGGGCTTTTATGACCGGCGCGGCCCCGACGGCAAGCTGTGGCCGGGCCTGAAAAGCTTTGCGGACGTGGCGGCCCGGCTGCGCGATGCCGAGCGGTCGCTCGCGCACGGCGAGACGCTGATCGGCTGGGGTTTCGATCCCATCTTCTTTGGCGGCGACCGCATGAGCATCCATGACCTGGATGCGGTGTCGGTCGAGCGGCACGTGGTCGTGATGCACGCCAGCATGCACCTCATGAACGTCAACTCGCCCATGCTGGCGCGTGCGGGCATCGACCGCGATACCGATATCGAAGGCGTGACGCGGCTGGCGGACGGGCGGCCCAGCGGCGAGCTCTGCGAGTTTGCGGCCATGTTTCCCGTCATGCGGCTGATCGGCAGCCCGTTCCGCACGGTGGGGCTGACCGAGGAAGGGCTGCGGATGTTCGGCAAGGTGGCGCAGTGGGCGGGCGTGACCACCGCGACGGACCTGGTCAACGAGCTGAACGACGAAGGATTGGCGACGCTGGCGCGGGTGACGGCGGAATCCGACTATCCCGTGCGCATCGTGCCCGCGGCGTCGGCGCTGACCTACGCGGGCAACGCGGCTGGCTGCCTGGAAAAGCTGGCGGCGGCCCGCCGCCTGAACCACGCCAAGCTGCATCTGGGCATGGTCAAGCTGGTGGTGGACGGATCGATTCAGGGCTTTACGGCGCGGGTGCGCTGGCCCGGCTATTACAACGGCGCGCCCAACGGCATCTGGGTCATCGCACCGGCGGAGCTGGATGCGATGGTGCAGACCTATCACGACGCCGGCGCGCAGCTGCATATCCACACCAACGGCGACGAAGCCACGCAGCTGGCGATCGAGGCCGTGGATCGCGCGCTGCAACGCACGCCGCGGCGCGACCACCGCCACACGCTGCAGCACTGCCAGATGGCCGATGCGGCCCAGTTCCGGCAGATGGCCAGCCTGGGCATGTGCGTGAACCTCTTTGCGAACCACATCTACTACTGGGGCGATGCCCACTATGCGCTGACGATGGGCCCGGACCGCGCCAACCGCATGGACGCTTGCGCGTCGGCGGCGCGCGCGGGCGTGCCTTACGCCATCCATTCCGACGCGCCCATCACGCCGCTCGGGCCGCTCTTTACGGCCTGGTGCGCCGTGAACCGGCTGACGGCCTCGGGCCGCGTGCTGGGCGAGTCCGAGCGCATCGGCGTCGACGCGGCGCTGCATGCCATCACGCTGGGCGCCGCATATACCTTGCACATGGACCATCTGGTCGGTTCGATTGAGGTCGGCAAATACGCTGACTTCTGCGTGCTGGCCGACGATCCGTCCGACGCCGCACCGCAGTCGCTGAAAGACCTGAAGGTGCTGGGCACCGTCATCGGCGGGCGTCCGCTGCCGCTGGAGGCGTGACATGGGGCGCATTCCGTTGACGGTGATCGGCGGCTTCCTGGGCGCGGGCAAGACCACCTTGCTCAATCATGTGCTGACGGCCAGCGCGCGCCGCGCGGCGGTGCTGGTCAACGACTTCGGTCCGGTCGACATCGACGCGAGCCTCATCGCAGGGCGCGCCGACAACGTCATCCGGCTTTCCAATGGCTGCGTCTGCTGCTCGATGGCAGGCGGACTGGACGATGCGCTGGCCCGCGTGCTGGCGCTGGATCCGTTGCCCGAGTGGATCGTCATCGAGGCGAGCGGCGTGTCCGATCCGGGACGTATTGCGCAGGTCGGCATGGCCGACCCCCTGTTGCAGCTGGAAGCCGTGGTGGTGCTGGCCGATGCGGGCGCGATCCGCGACGTCGCGGCCGATCCGCTGCTGGCCGACACGGTGCTGCGGCAGCTGCGCGCGGCCGATCTGCTGGTGCTGAACAAAACGGATCTGGCCACGCCGGCTGAGCTGGCGACGGTGCATGACTGGCTGCGCGAGGCGAGCGGCGGGGCGCCGGTGGTCCAGACGCGCGAGGGAAAGTTGGACCTGGGGTTGCTGGGCGGCGCGGATGGGCCGATGGCGGCCAGGCAAGCGGATGACGAGGCCCACGCCTGCGGACACGGCGAGGGGCAGACCGCCGCCGCTGACTGCGGCCACGGCGACGCCGTCGACACCGGAAACAACGGCCGGTGCGACGCGCCGCCCGATCCTGACCATCCGTTTCACAGCTGGCTGTGGCGCGCACCCGCGCTTGTCGATGCCGACATGCTGGCCAAGCGCCTGAAGCAGTTGCCACGCCACGTGCTGCGGGCCAAGGGGTGGGTGTGCACCGGCCGGCACGGCTGGGTGCTGGTGCAGTTTGCGGGACGGCGCGTGCGCTTTGACACGCTGGCGCACCCGCCGGCAGGGCTGCGCGAGCCGTCGCTGGTGGTGATCGGCATGCGCGGCGTCACGGACATGCCGGCGATCGCGGCGCGGCTGGACGGGGCGGCGCTGCCCGGCGCCGACAGCGCGCCGCAAGCGTTGTGGGCCGAGCCGCTGCGCTAGTTCTGGTGCAAGCGATTCCCCGCGTCTGGTCCTACCCCCGTGCATGGCCCGCACGTACCTTGAGGGTTCAGCGTGGACGCATCTCGCGCCGCGCCAGAGAAGGAGGGTAGGCAATGCAAAAGTCCGTCACCGTGGAAATGCTGGCCGAGTTTGCGGCCGCCTGGAACCGGCACGATATCGACGCCTTGATGTCGTTCATGAGCGAAGACTGCGTGTTCGAGACCG
>JAEYVD010000451.1 GCA_023432075.1 Pseudomonadota bacterium
ATGGCAAATGGGTTGAACTGGCGAAGCGCCCCGTCGGGCGTCACCTCATAGGCCTGCCACTCTTGTTTGTCGAGCAGCACATAGAGATACCCTTCACGCAGGGTACGCGGCTGGTCGAGCCGCATCGGCACGGCAGCCAGATCGCCGCCGCCGGCAAGCGGCCGCTTTGATGTGGCAGTGGGCGTGGGCGCATAGGCCGCACGCAATGGAAGAATCGGCAGCCCAGTGCGTTCGCAGGCGTTGCATGTGCCCGTAGGGTTGGGTAGCGCTTGGCGGATCGCTAGGCCCAGGGTCTTGCTGACGCTCATAAGTTCCTTTGTTTGGCGCAGTCAGGCCGTATTCGGTGATGACCTCTCGCCTCAATGCAAACGCTGTGCCAGCTCGGTTGCGTCGTTTCCGTTGTCCTTTCTTATCAACTGCTTAGGCGTGTTCCGCCGCCAGGCGTGGCGATCTCAATCTCGTCGCAACAGCGAAAGTGTTTTTTTCAATGGATGTTCGGGCCATTCGTGGCCCGAACATCCTTAATGATTTGAAAACACACAAAAAAAATCGGGCCAACTTTGGCCCGGGTGAGCCAAAGTTGGCCTGATCAACCTTCTTTAAGCGGACGACGAGAAGATGGTGCCCTAACCGCCCGGCCGGTGCGCCGCCAGCACCTCGTGCAGCGACTGCGCCGCGCGCTGCAGCACGGGTACGGCACGCAGCAGATCGTCCAGCATCACGCGCGCCGTGGGCGCATGGCAGGCCACCGCCGCAACCACGCGGTCTTCGCCGTCGTGCACCGGCACCGCCACCGCGCTCATGCCGCGCACGAATTCCTCGTTGTCGATGCCGATGCCGCGCACGGCCAGCCGCTCCAGCTCGGCCTCAAGCCGGGCCGGGTCGGTCAGCGTGCGCGGCGTGTTGCGCGTGAGCGGCAGGCGGGCCAGCACGCGGCTGCGTTCCAGGCGGTTCATCGAGGCCAGGAATAGCTTGCCGCTTGCCGTGCAGTGCATGGGCACGTGGCTGCCCACCGCAAAAAAGAGCCGCAACGGCTCATTGGTCTCGACGCGCTCCATGTAGACGACCCGGTCGCCGTCGGGCGCGGTCAGGTTGCAGGTTTCGCCCAGGGTGCCCACCAGTTGGGTCAGCACGGCGCGGCACGCGCGGGTGAAGGCGCAGGCGCGCAGCGTGGCCAGTGCCAGCGAGGTGGCCTGCGGCCCGGGGACGAATCCGTTTTCCGTGGGCGTGGCGGCCACGAAGCCGGCGCGCTGCATGGCCGCCAAGAGGCGCATCAACGTGGTCTTGGGCATGTCGAGCCGCTGCGCAAGCTGCGCCAGCGTGGGCGGATGCTGCGCCCGCGCCAGATGATCCAGCACCAGCAACGCCCGCAACGAACGGGCGGCCTCTTGCTGCCCGCCCGCGTCATCGGACCGGCCATCGGCCTGGTCCTGCGATGCTGCACTGCGATTTTGAAACCGAAGCCGCATGTTCTGTTCCATTTCTCCGCCCCAGCGCGTGTTGTGCTTTGTTCTGTGCGCGCGCTTCCTAGAATCGCCTCAGATGCCGGCCTGGTCCGCATTGCGGAGTCTGCACCGGCCGGTCATGCCGAATAAATATAAGGGAGACCGCGCGGAAATGTCCGATACCGTCGATTACATCGTGGTGGGCGCCGGCTCGGCCGGATGCGTGATGGCCAACCGGTTGAGCGCGGACGGCGCGCATTCGGTCTGCCTGCTGGAGGCCGGCCCGAAGGACTCCTACCCCTGGATCCATATTCCCATCGGCTACGGCAAGACGATGTTCCACAAGGTGGTGAACTGGGGCTACTACACCGACCCGGATCCCAATATGCTGGACCGGCGCATCTACTGGCCGCGCGGCCGCACGCTGGGCGGCTCCAGTTCCATCAATGGCCTGATCTACATCCGCGGCCAGCGCGACGACTACGACGCCTGGGCCGAAGCCGGCAACCCGGGCTGGGGCTGGGACGACTGCCTGCCCTGGTTCCGCAAGCTGGAAAACAACGATCTGGGCCCAGGCCCCACCCGCGGCACCGAGGGTCCGCTGAACGCCACGTCCGTCAAGACGCCGCATCCGCTGGTCGAAGCGCTGATCGGCGCCGCGGGCAAACTAGGCGTGCCGCGCGTCCGTGACTTCAATTCGGGCGACCAGGAAGGCGTGGGCTACTACCAACTCACCACCCGCAACGGGCGGCGCTGCTCCACGGCCGTGGCCTACCTGCGGCCCGCCCAGGACCGCCCCAACCTGCGCATCGAAACCGATGCGCACGCGATGGCCGTGCTGTTCGAAGGCAGCCGCGCCTGCGGGGTGCGCTACCGCCGCGATGGCCAGGTCCGAACGCTGCGCGCCCGGCGCGAGGTGGTGCTTTGCGCGGGCGCGCTGCAATCGCCGCAGTTGCTTCAGCTGTCCGGCATCGGCCCGGCCAGCCTGCTGCGCGAGTTCGGCATCGGCATCGTGCGCGACCTGCCCGGCGTGGGCGAGAACCTGCAGGACCATCTGCAGATCCGGCTGATCTACGAGACCACGCGCCCGATCACCACCAACGACCAGTTGCGCACGCTGCACGGCCGCCTGCGCATGGGGCTGCAATGGCTGCTGCTGCGCAGCGGTCCGCTGGCCGTGGGCATCAACCAGGGGGGCCTGTTCTGCCGTGTTGACCCGGCCAGCCGCACGCCCGACACCCAGTTTCATTTCGCCACGCTGTCGGCCGACATGGCGGGCGGCAAGGTGCATCCGTTCTCGGGTTGCACCTATTCGGTGTGCCAGCTGCGGCCCAGCTCGCGCGGCCGCGTTCGGCTGCGCAGCACGGACCCGTTCGAGGCGCCGTCCATGCTGCCGAATTACCTGTCGACGGAGCTGGACCGCCGCATGGCGGTGGCCGCCGTCCGGTACGCGCGCCGGGTCGCCGCGACCGAGCCGCTGGCCGGCCTGATGAAGCGCGAATTCCGCCCCGGCCCGGACGTGCAGACGGACGACGAGATCCTGCACTTCTGCCGCGAGTACGGCGCCACCATCTTCCACCCTTCGGGCACCGCGAAGATGGGCCCGCGCAGCGATCCCATGGCCGTGGTCGACGAGCGCCTGCGCGTGCACGGCGTGTCGGCGCTGCGCGTGGTGGACTGCTCGATCATGCCCACGCTGGTCTCGGGCAACACCAACGCGCCGGTCGTGATGCTGGCCGAGCGCGCGGCGGATTTTATGTTGCAGGACGTGCGGCAGGCGCGCGCGCAGACCGTGCGTACACCCGCCCGGATGGAGATGACGGACCCCGGTTAGCAAACACAGATCGCAGACAGACCCGGCCGCGGCAGCGCAGATTGTCCGGCCGACCCACCAAAGGAGACTGGACATGGCCAAGCAAAACGAAGCGGCGGTGCGCAAAGTCGTCACCGCCTCGCTGATCGGCGCCACCATCGAGTGGTACGACTTTTTCCTGTATGGCGTCGTCGCAGGCATCGTATTCAACAAGCTGTACTTTCCCACCGGCGACCCGCTGGTTTCGACCATGCTGGCCTACACGACGTTCGCCGTCGGCTTCGTGACCCGGCCGCTGGGCGGGCTGATCTTCGGGCACTTCGGCGACCGCATCGGCCGAAAGAGCATGCTGGTCATGACGCTGATGATCATGGGCATCGCCACCTTCCTGATCGGGCTGGTGCCTACGTACGAGATGATCGGCATCTGGGCGCCCATCCTGCTGCTGCTCTTGCGCGTGTTCCAGGGCATCGGGTTGGGCGGCGAATGGGGCGGCGCGGTGCTCATGGCCTATGAATATGCCCCGCCCGACAAGAAAGGCTTCTACGCATCGCTGCCGCAGATCGGGCTGGCCATTGGACTATGCCTGGCCTCGGGCACGGTGGCGCTGCTGTCCGTGCTGCTGACCGACGAGCAATTCATGGCGTGGGGCTGGCGCGTCGCCTTCCTGGCGTCCGCCGCGATGGTGGCCGTGGGCATGTACATCCGGCTCAACATCAAGGAGACGCCGGAGTTCACGGCGGTCAAGGCGCAGAACGCCGAAAGCCGCATCCCGTTCATGGACATGATGCGCCGCTATCCGGGCAACGTCGTCAAGGGGATGGGCGCGCGCTATATCGACGGTGTGTTCTTCAACGTCTTCGGGGTGTTCTCGATCTCGTTCCTGACGCAATCGGTGCAGATCACCCGGACCGAGGCGCTGATCGGGGTGATGGCGGCGGCGCTGGTGATGTGCTTCTTCATCCCGTTCTTCGGCCGGCTGTCCGACCGCATCGGCCGCACCCGCGTGTACTTCTGGGGTTCGCTCATCACCGCCGCGGCGTCCTTCCCCGGCTTCTGGATGATGATCAACAGCGGCGGCAACGTGATGCTGATCTGGCTGGCCATCATCATTCCGTTCGGGATCCTATACGCCGCCGTGTACGGTCCGGAGGCCGCGCTGTTCTGCGAACTCTTCGACGCCAAGGTGCGTTACACCGGCATCTCGTTCGTCTACCAGTTCTCGGGCATCTTCGCGTCCGGCATCACGCCGATCATCGCCACCGCATTGCTCAAGACGGGCGGCGGGCAGCCGTGGCTGATCTGCCTGTACGTGATGTTTGCAGGGGTCGTGTCGGCCTTCTGCGCGTGGCTGATCGGGCGCGGCAGGCAGCCGGTGGACGTGGACGACGCAAGCCAGCCGTCCATGCAGCGGGCCGGGCTGCGCAAGGCGTAGGCCGCGGGCGGGCCGCGCTAAAAGGATCCGCACGGGTCACAACCGTGGATCCGTACGGCGCCCCCCGCCGCTCAGTCCAGCGCCGCCTGCGGCGGCTGCTGGGCCGGCCACCCGCCGCCCAGCGCCTTGAACAAGGTCGCCAGCGCCGCCTGGCGCTGCGCGCTAACGTCGATGTAAGCGATCTGGTCCGTGTAGGCGCTGCGCTGCGCGTCCAGATAACGCAGATGGCTGTCCACGCCGCCGCGGTAGCGCGCCTCGGACAGCTGCTGGGCCACCTGGCTGGACTGGGCCAGCGCAAGCAGGGACGCCTCTTCACGCCGCAGCGTCTCGGTGGCCACCAACGCGTCAGACACCTCGCGGAACGCCGTCTGGATCGTGCGTTCGTACTGGGCCACGGCGATGTCCTTGCGCACGGTGGCAAGATCCAGGTTGGCCACATTGCGCCCGCCGGCAAAGATCGGCAGCGTGATCTGCGGGGTGAACGACCAGGCGCGCTGGCCGGATTCGAACAGCCCCGACAGGTCAGCACTGGAACTGCCGAACAGCCCGGTCAGCGAAATGCTGGGAAAGAACGCGGCCCGCGCCGCGCCGATGCTGGCGTTGCGCGCCTGCAGCGCATGCTCGGCGGCCAGGATGTCGGGCCGGTTTTCCAGCAGCGCCGACGGCGCGCCCGCCGCGATCTCCTGCACCAGCATGGGCGCATCCGCGGTGCGCGGGGGCAGATACGGCGACAGGTCGCTGATGCCCACCAGCAGACCGAGCGCGTTGCCGGCCTGGCGGACCTCGCGATCCGTGCGCTGCAGTTCGGCGCGTGACTGCTCGGTCAGGCCCAGCGCTTCCTGATAATCGAGCGCGGTGGCCGCGCCCGCCTGCCGGCGCTTGACGATCAATTCCAGCGACGCCTCGCGGCTGGCCAGCGTCTGGCGCGTCACATCCAGGCGCCGCTGCGCGCTATCGCGCGCCACATACGCCTGGATCACCTCGGCCACCAGGCTGATCTGCGCGCTGCGCGCGGTGGCCTCGGTCGCCAGATATTCCTGCAAGGCGGCATCCGACAGGCTGCGCACACGGCCGAACAGGTCCAGTTCGAAGGCGGTCAAGCCCAGGCCGGCCTGGTAGCTGCTTTGCACCGACGAGGCGCCCGTGCTGCTCAGGTCTGCCGGCACACGCTGGCGCGTGCCGGTGCCCTGCGCATTGATGCCGGGCAGCCGGTCCGCGCGGGTGATCTGGTACTGCGCCCGGGCTGCCTCGATGTCGAGCAGCGTCTGGCGCAGGTCCCGGTTGTTGGCCAGCGCCAGTTCCACCAGCTTGCGCAAGGCGTCGTCGGTAATGAAGGACTGCCAGTCCAGCGTCGCCGCCGCGGACTCGCCGGGGCCGGACGTCGCCAGGCTCCAGTGGTCGCCCACGGGCGAGGCCGGACGTTCATAGACAGGCGCGAGCGAACAACCCGCCAGCGCCGCGGTCAGCAGCAAGGCGGACAGCCGCAAGGGAAACAAGGTCTGCATCATGGCGTTACTCCTGCACGGTGCGCGGCGCGGCGTTGGCGGCGGGCGAGGATTTGCTCCGCTTGCGCTGCACCAGCGACAGCACCCACACGAAGAAGATGGGAACGAAAATCACGCCCAGCAGCGTGGCGGTCAGCATGCCGCCGATCACACCCACGCCCAGCGCGCGCTGGCTGGCCGCGCCCGCACCGGAGGCCAACGCCAGCGGCACCACGCCCAGGATGAACGCCAGCGACGTCATCACGATGGGACGGAAGCGCAGCTTGGCGGCCTGGATGGCGGCGTCGGCAAGGCTGTGGCCCTGTTCGCGCAGGCTCTTGGCAAACTCCACGATCAGGATGGCGTTCTTGGCCGCCAGGCCGATGATGGTGATGAGACCGACCTTGAAGTACACGTCGTTCGGCATGCCCAGCACCGTCACCGCCAGCACCGACCCCAGCGCGCCGATCGGCACGATCAACATCACGGACGCCGGAATCGACCAGCTTTCATACAGGGCGACCATCAGCAGGAACACCACCAGGAAGGCCAGCGCGAACAGCATCGGCGCCTGCGACCCCGCGAACTTCTCCTGATACGACAGGCCGGTCCATTCGTAGCCAATGCCCTCCGGCAAGCCGGCCACGATGCGCTCGATCTCGGCCATGGCCTGGCCGGTGCTGCTGCCGGGCATGGCGTCGCCCGCAATCTTGAACGCCGGATAGCCGTTGTAGCGGGAGATCTGCACGGGGCCGTTCTCCCAGTCCGTCTTCACGAATGCGCTGAGCGGCACCATGCCGCCGGTCTTGTTCGGCACGTTCAGCTTCAGGATGCTCTCGGGCGTCATGCGGTCGCGCACGTCGGCCTGCACCACCACGCGCTGCAGGCGGCCGGCGTTGGCAAAGTCATTGACCGTGGCCGACCCATACGCCGACGAGATCGCCGTGCTGATCACGTCAAAGCCCACGCCCAGCGCTTCGGCCTTTTCGCGGTCGATATCCAGCCGCAGCTGCGGCGCGTCGGCCAGGCCTTCCATCATGGCGTAGGCGATCACGGGCGAACTGTTGGCCTGCGCCAGCAGTTGGTTGCGCGCTTCGGGCAGCGCCGCCCGGCCGACGCCGCCACGGTCCTGCAGGCGCAGCGCAAAGCCGCCCGAGTTGCCCAATCCGTCGATGGGAGGCGGGTTGACGGCCATCACCGCGCCGTCGTCAATCACCGCGAAACGCGCATTCACGCTGTCGGCCACGTCGGCGGCCGATTGACCCTTGCCCCGCTCGGACCAGTCCTTGAGGGTGGGGAACGCGATGCCCGCGTTCTGGCCGGTGCCCGAGAAGCTGAAACCCATGACGGTGAAGGCATCGCCCATGGCGTCCAGCGACAGCAGGTGCTGCTCGACGTCGGCCACCACCTTGTCGGTGCGCACATGCGTCGCGCCCGGCGGCAGTTGCACGTCGACGATGACGTAGCCCTGGTCTTCCGGCGGCACGAAGGATTCCGGCACGCGCATGTACAGCACGGCCAGCACGGCCACGATGGCCGCGTAGATCACCATGTAGCGGCCGGTGCGGCGCACCAGGCGGGAATTGAGTGCCTCGAAGCGGCCCGCCAGGCGGTTGAACGCGCGGTTGAACCAGCCGAAGAAGCCCTTCTTTTCGTCGTGGTGGCCCTTCGGAATGGGCTTGAGGAACGTGGCGCACAGGGCCGGCGTGAAGGTCAGCGCCAAAAAGCCCGAGAACAGGATCGACACGGCCAGCGACAGCGAGAACTGCTGGTAAATGACGCCCACCGAACCGCTCATGAACGCCAGCGGCAAAAACACCGCCGACAGCACGAGCGTGATGCCGACAATGGCGCCGGACACCTGTTCCATCGCCTTGACCGTGGCTTCGCGCGGCGACAGACCTTCCTCGGCCATGATCCGCTCGACGTTCTCGCCCACCACGATGGCGTCGTCCACCAGGATGCCGATGGCCAGCACCATGCCGAACATCGTCATCATGTTTACCGAAAAGCCCAGCACCGACATCACCGCGAACGTGCCCAGCAGGCAAACCGGCACGACGATGGTCGGAATCAGCGTGTAGCGGAAGTTCTGCAGGAACAGGAACATCACCAGGAACACCAGCACCATGGCTTCCAGCAGCGTGTGCACGACCTTCGTGATGGCCACGCTGACAAAGCGCGACGTATCGAACGGCACTGAATATTCCACGTCCTCGGGGAAGGACGCGGACAATTCCTCCAAGCGCGCGGTCACGGCCTTGACCGTGTCGATGGCATTGGCGCCCGGTGCCAGCTGCACGGCGGCGCCCACCGATTTCTTGCCGTTCAGGCGCGTTTCAAAGTCATAGCTCTGACGGCCCACTTCCAGGCGGGCCACGTCGCGCAAGTGCACGGATGAGCCATCGGCGTTGGCGCGCAGCACGATGGCGCCGAACTCCTCCGGCGAATCCAGCATGCCTTTCACGGCCAGCGTCGCCGTCAATTCCTGCTCGGGCGAACCGGGGCGGCTACCGAAACTGCCGGCCGGCACCTGCACGTTCTGCGCGGCGATGGCCGCGTTGACGTCGGCCACCGACAGCCCCACGCCCAGCAGCTTTTGCGGATCGATCCACACCCGCATCGCGGCTTCGGCGCCAAAGAACTGCACCTTGCCCACGCCCTTGACGCGACGGATCTCGTTGTTGATATGACGCGCGGCGTAGTCGGACAGGCCCACCA
>JAEYVD010000453.1 GCA_023432075.1 Pseudomonadota bacterium
CATCAGCAAGGTCAGCAATTGCAGCGGCGATGGCGGCAGGCGCAGCGCCTGACCCGCGCGCGCCAGCGCCAGGGTGCCGGTATCCAGCGTCAGGTCGCCCACGCGCAGGACTCGGGACGCGCTCGCCCCGCTGGCGCGATGCAGCAACGCCTTTACCCGCGCCGCCAGTTCGGCCAGCGCGAATGGCTTGACCAGGTAATCGTCGGCGCCCGCGTCGAATCCCGTCAGGCGGTTGTCCAGCGTGTCGCGCGCGGTGACCATGATAACGGGCGTGTTGCACGCCGCCTCGGTGCGCAACCGGCGGCAAAGCGCGTAACCGTCCAGCCGCGGCAGCATCAGGTCCAGCACGATCAGATCGAATTCGCCGGTGGCCGCCATCGCATAGCCGCGCTGGCCGTCCTCGGCGCAATCCACGATGTAGCCGCGGCGCGTCAGGTGATGGGTGATGTTGGCAAGGATGTCGGGGTCGTCTTAGATGACGAGAACGCGCATGACGGGACCGCTCAGAGAATAACAATCAATCTCACATTGTAGAGGCGCGAGGCCCGGGATGCCGAGTTGTGCGGCGCCTGCACCACACGCCCGGCGCGTCTTAACAAATTCTTGAGACCGGTTGTCGGACACTGCCCGGCGATAAGAATGGTTCGCGTTACCTGCACCCTTCGGTCGACGCCCCAGAAGGATTCGCCATGCGCCCGATTGCCCTGTTCCGTGCGGCCGTGACCGCCGCCGCCCTGTTCTGCGCCCTGCCCGGCGCCCACGCTCGCGAGGTCACCGACCTGGCCGGCCGCGTCGTGACGGTGCCCGACCACCCGCAGCGCATTTTGCTGGGTGAAGGCCGCTTTGCCTTCGCCATGGCGCTGCTGGACCGGCACGATCCCGTGGCGCGCGTGGTCGGCTGGCAAGGCGAGCTCAAGCAGCAGGATCCCTATTCCTGGAACCAGCTCGTCAAGCGCTTCCCGCAAGCGGCCCAGGTGCCCTTGATCGGCAAGACGTCGGAAGCCAGCGTCAGCCCCGAGAAAATCGTCTCGCTACGGCCCGACCTGGCGATCTTCAGCGTCAGCGGTCACGGTCCGGGCCGCAACAATCCCATGATTCCCGCGTTGCAGGAAGCCGGCATTCCGATCGTTTTCATCGATTTCCGCCAGCACCCCGTGCGCAACACGGTGCCCAGCATGCGCATCCTGGGCCAGGCCCTCGACCGGCAAGCGCAGGCCGAGGCCTACATCGCGTTCTACGAAGATCGCCTGGCCCGGATGCGCAAGGTGGTGGACGCGGTGCCGCAGGCGCAGCGGCCGCGCGTCTTCGTGGAAATGCTCGCGGGCGTATGGCCCGCGTGCTGCCACACCACCGGCAACGGCAGCTTTGGCGACCTGCTGGAAGCGGCCGGCGGCGTCAATGTGGCCGCGCCCGTGCTGCCCGGCGCCATCGGCGACGTCAGCCTGGAATTCGTCATCGACGCCAAGCCGGACGTCTACATCGCCACGGGCAGCCGGTCGGAACCGGGCCGGCCAGGCCTCTTGGCCGGGCCCGGCGCGGATCCCGCGGTCTCTGCCGGCAGTCTGTCCACGCTGCTCGCCCGCGACGGTATCCGCGACCTGGATGCCGTCAAGCAACACCGCGCCTTCGGCATCTGGCACGCCTTCTACAACTCGCCCTACAACATCGCCGCCATCGAGGCGATGGCGAAGTGGCTCTATCCCGAGCGCGCGGCGGCGCTGGATCCGCAAGGCACGCTGGACACGCTTTACGGCCAGTTCCTGGACCTGGACAGCACGGGCGCCTTCTGGACGACCCCGGCCGCGCCTGCGAAGTAGACCGACATGACCGATATCGCCACCGCTACGCCACTACGCACGGCGTCCGTTCCCGGCGACCCCATCGCCACGTACCGGCGTGCGGTGCGCAAGCGCCTCTTGTTGACCGCTGCGCTGGGGGTGGCCATCGTGGCCAGCCTGCTGGCCGACATCGCAAGCGGGCCGGCATCGCTGTCCCTGCCTGAGTTGCTGCGCACGCTGCTGCACCCCGACGTGTCGGACACCGGCACGCGCGTCATCGTCTGGCAGTTCCGGTTGCCCTATGCGCTGATGGCGCTGTTGGTCGGCGTCGCGCTGGGCCTGGGCGGCGCCGAGATGCAGACCATGCTGGACAACCCGCTCGCCAGCCCCTACACGCTGGGCGTCTCGGCCGCGGCAGCCTTCGGCGCGTCGCTTGCCATCACACTGGATTGGAATCTGCCTGCGCTGCCTGCCGGCATGACCGTGTCCGTATCGGCCTTCGCCTGCACGCTGCTGTCGGTGCTGGTGCTTGAGCGCGTGGCGCGCTGGCGTGGCGGATCGACGCTGGGCGTGGTGCTCTTTGGCATCGCGCTGGTGTATTCGTTTCAAGCGCTGGTGATGCTGCTGCAGTTCGTCGCCAGCGAGGAAGCGCTGCAGGGCATCGTGTTCTGGACCATGGGCAGCCTTGCGCGCGCCAACTGGACGACGGTCGGCGTCATGGCGGCGGCCCTGGCGCTCGCCATTCCGTTTTCGATGCGCGACGCCTGGAAGCTCACCGCGGTGCGGCTGGGCGAGGAGCGGGCGGCCAGCTTCGGCATCGACGTCAAGCGCCTGCGCCTGGTCAGCCTGCTGCGCGTCAGCGCGCTGGCGGCGCTGGCCGTGTCGTTCGTGGGCACGATCGGCTTCGTCGGCCTGGTGGCGCCCCACATCGCGCGGCTGCTGCTGGGCGAAGACCATCGCTATTACCTGCCGGGCAGTGCCCTGGCCGGCGCGCTGATCCTGTCGCTGGCGTCCGTCGCTTCCAAGACCGTGCTGCCCGGCGCGCTCATTCCCGTGGGCATCGTCACGTCGCTGGTCGGCATTCCCTTCTTTCTCACCATCGTCGTGCGGGCGCTCAAGCGCGCCTGACGGCATCTATCGCACAAGGAGACACCCAGATGAAATTCCGCCTGACGCTGACCCTCGCGGCCCTGATGATCGCCGGCACGGCCCACGCCGCGCCCGCCGAGTGCAGCATCGACGTCGAAGGCCGCCCCGGCAAGCAGTTCGGCCCTGATCGCATCGTCGTGCCGGCAAGCTGCCAGGAATTCACCGTGCGGCTCATTCACACGGGCAAGAACAGCAAGGAAAAGGCCGGCCACAACTGGGTGCTGACCAAGACCGAGGACATCGACGCCGTCATGAAGGACGGCATCCAGGCGGGCGCGAACCACGACTTCCTGAAGCCAGGAGACGGCCGCATCCTGGCCAAGACGCCGATGCTGGGCGGCGGCGAGACCGCCACCGTCACCTTCCCCGTCAGCCGCCTGCGCGCCGGCCAGTCATACACCTACTATTGCTCGTTCCCGGCGCACGCGCAGCACATGCGCGGCACGCTGGTGCTGCAACCCTGACGATGACGCAGCTACGCATCCAGGCGCTGTCCGCGGGCTACGGCGGACGCCCGGTGCTGCGCCACGCCAGCGCCGGCCCCATGCCAGAAGGCGCCGTGACCGCGCTGCTGGGCCCCAACGGCAGCGGCAAATCCACGCTGCTCAAGACGTTGGCCGGGCTGCATCCGGTGATGGACGGCGCCATCTGGCTGGATGGCGAAGACCTGGCGCAAGCCAGCGCCGCCCGCCGCGCCGAATGCGCGATGTACATGCCGCAGGCGCTGCCCAAGGGGGTGCACATGACCGTCTTCGAATCGGTGCTGGTGGCGGCGCGCTCCGGAAGGCACGGGCAACCCGGCCACGCGCTGATGGAGGACGCCATGGCGGTCATCACCGAGTTGGGCATTGCGTCCCTGGCTAGCCGCCATCTGGACGAACTGTCGGGCGGACAGAAGCAGCTTGCCTCGCTGGCCCAGGCGCTGGTGCGGCGCCCGCGCCTCTTGCTGCTCGACGAACCGCTGTCCGCGCTGGACCTGAATTATCAGTTCCACGTGATGGACGTGCTGCGCCGCCAGACGCGCCTGCACCGCCTCATTACGCTGGTGGTGCTGCACGACCTGAACATCGCGCTGCGCCACGCGGACCATGCGTTGCTGCTGCACGCGGGCGCGATCGAAGCCGAAGGGCCGCCAGGCAAGGTCGTGACGCCCGACACGCTGCGCCGCGTATACCGGGTGCGGGCACGCGTGGAGCACTGTCCGCAGGGGCAGGCCCAGATCCACGTCGACGGGCTGGCCGAACGCTGAACCGGACCGGCGCGGCTTCAGCGGTATATTCACCCCTCCCGCCATCCTCTGAGTCCACCCATGACGAGCCGCCGCGCCCTCGTGTTTCTGCTCAGCCTGCTGGCCGCGCCCTCGGGCGCCGCGGTGGTCTATGACAATCACGGCCTCGTCGTCGACGTGGCAGCCGGCAGCCGCAGCGACTGGAATACCGGTCAGCGCCAGACGACGCGCGCCACCACCATTGCGTTCCAGGGCAAAAGCCTGTGCGGCGCGGACGTCGGCGCCCTGCTCTTTCCCGGCGGCAAGGCGCCGCAAGCCCGCGCGTTCTTCTGCCCGGGCCCCGTTGCCGTCCTGGAAACCGATGCGGTGCTGGCCTTCTTCACCAGCTCCAGCGCCAGCACCGTGCTCGCACATCTGCAAGTGGTCAACGGCGCGCTGCGCGTGCAGCGCCTGGCCATCTCCGACAAGCCAGATCGCGACCGGATCCACGGCACGCGGTTCGAGGACGCCCGCCTGCCGGGATGGACGCGCGTGAATTCCGCCTGGAACGAAACCGTGATGATCCGGCACGCGCCGCTCAAGGCCCTGAACCTCGGCCCGGGCAAGCTGCTGGATGTAGCGGGCGATGTGGCCTACCTGGCTATCCCTCCAGGCCGCGACGTCGTCGTGCTGCAGCCGGCCACGCACGTCAAGGACGCCCACGGTTACCTGCAATACGTGCCGGAAGTCAGCAAATTCGTGGATACGCCCCTGGCGTTTCGCGCGGTGCGCCTGAGCGACGGGCGTGAGCTGGCCCGCCTGGATTTCAAGGACACGTGTGTGGGCCTGCCTGCGCTGCAATTCGAACGGCCCGGTACGAAGGCCGCGTCCAGCTCGTCGCCGGACATCGCCTTTGACGAGGTGCCCGCGTGGCGCGCAAACGCGCTGGAACTGACCCAGGCGCAGGGGCGCGCGACGCTGCGTTTGAAGCCGGGCGTGGCATTGCCGCGCAAGGCCGGCTGCAACGCGAGCTGAGCGCCCGGCTGCTCACTCAGATCAGGAACTGGCGGTAGGCCTCGTTCCCCGTTTCCTCGACGTGCGCATATCCCAGTTGCCGCAGGAACGCATCCAGCGCCGCATCGTCGGCCACCGGCGCCTGGATGCCCACCAGCGCCGAGCTGAAATCCGTGCCCTGGTTGCGGTAATGGAACAGGCTGATGTTCCAGTTGGGCGCCATCGCCGACAGAAACTTCATCAGCGCGCCCGGGCGCTCGGGAAATTCAAAGCGGAACAGCCGTTCGCCGCCTGCCAGCGGCGAGCGTCCGCCGACCATGTAGCGGATGTGCTGCTTGGAGACTTCGTTGTTCGTCAGGTCGGTCGCCGAGAAGCCCTCGGCCTGCAACGCCGCCAGGATGTCGGCGGATTCACCGCGGCGCGCGATCTGCATGCTGACGAAGATGTGCGCGGTGCGCGCGTCGGCGATGCGGTAGTTGAATTCGGTCACGCTGCGTTGCCCGATCACCTTGCAAAAGCGCCGGAAACTGCCGCGTTCTTCGGGGATGGTCACCGCGAACACTGCTTCGCGCGCCTCGCCCACCTCGGCGCGGTCCGCCACGAACCGCATGCGGTCAAAGTTCATGTTGGCGCCTGAAGTGATCGCCACCAGCGATTGCCCGCGTGCGCCTTCGCGCTCGACGTATTTCTTCAGCCCCGCCACCGCCAACGCACCCGCTGGCTCCAGCACGCTGCGCGTATCCAGGAACACGTCCTTGATCGCCGCGCATACCGAATCGGTGTCGACCAGGATCACCTCATCGAGATGCTCGCGGCACAGGCGGAACGTCTCTTCACCCACCAGTTTGACGGCCGTGCCATCCGAAAACAGGCCCACGTCGGCGAGGATGACGCGTTCGCCTACGCGCAGCGATTGCGCCATCGCGCACGAATCCTCGGTCTGAACGCCGATCACCTTCACGCCGGGATGCACCGCCTTCACGTAGGTCGACACGCCTGCCGCCAGGCTGCCGCCGCCGATCGGCACAAAGATGGCGTGCAGCGGTTCGGGGTGCTGGCGCAGGATCTCCATGCCCACCGTGCCCTGGCCGGCGATCACATACGGATCGTCGAACGCGGGGACGAACGTCAGCCCCTGTTCCTGTGCCAGCATCTGCGCATGGGCGTAGGCGTCGCTATACGAATCGCCGGCCTGCACCACGGTGACGGTCGGGCCGCCGTGGGCGCGCACGGCGTCCACTTTCACTTGCGGTGCGGTCTGCGGCACCACGATGATGGCGCGCACGCCCAGCTTGGCCGCCGAAATGGCGACGCCCTGCGCATGGTTGCCGGCCGACGCGGTGATCACGCCCCGCTCCAGCGCGGCCCGGGGCGTGTTGCGCATCTTGTTGTACGCGCCGCGCACCTTGAACGAGAACACCGGCTGGTTATCTTCGCGCTTGTAGTGGACAGTGTTGCCGAGCCGCGCGGACAGGCCGCGCGCCAGGTCCAGTTCGGTCTCCCGGGCAATGTCATAGACCCTGGCGGTCAGGATCTGCCGCAGGTACTCCATGGGCGTGGCGGCGCCAGCCTGGAATTGCGAGGGTGCGTTGGGGGGGGTAGCGGACATGGTTTCTCTGCTTGGGTAGGCTTGCCCGGCAGAGGCGGCCACAAAAAACCCGCCTCGTGGGGCGGGTGGCTGTGACTGTTGCGGTCGCGCGCTAACCCACCATTCCAGGAATGATGGTAATAATCAGCGAAATGCGGACGGCGCGGAAATTCATGGGCGCTACTTTCCTCTCATCGCGGCGCTTTGTCAAACGCGGGTTTTGACCCGCTCCGCCTCGCCATGGCGCGCCCCACGCGATGCGTCCCTGAAAATCAGTACATAAGCATATTGCGTCGCCATCATGAAATGGAACCATTTCCCGGCGCAATGCGTAGCACGGTATTACAATGGAAGGTTCGTGGCGGTCGCACCTTCCAAGGCGGACCCGGATACGGCCCTTTCACCGGCCGGCCGGTCCAGTCAAACAATAGGACGGGCGGCGGTCATGTTGGGTGGACGGCTTGCCTGCGCGTCCCTCCATACGAACCCACTCTCGACAACATCTACCGGCGTACGCCGCATAGCATGTTCGGGTTTGCGCGTTAATCGCCTGAGCCGAACAGATTCAAGGATCATGTCTCTTACTCCGAAGATTATCTATACCCTCACCGACGAAGCTCCGGCACTTGCAACCCGTTCGCTGCTGCCCATCGTCCAGGCATTCGCCAAACCCGCAGGCATCACGGTCGAGACCCGCGACATTTCGCTGGCAGGCCGCATCATCGCCCTGTTCCCGGATTACCTCGAAGACGGCCAGAAGCTGTCCGACGCCCTGGCTGAGCTGGGCGCCCTCGCGGTCAAGCCCGAAGCCAACATCATCAAGCTGCCCAACATCAGCGCCTCGATGCCCCAACTGAAGGCGGCCATCAAGGAACTGCAGGACCAGGGCTACAAGCTGCCGGATTACCCGGATGCCCCCGCCAACGACACCGAGCGTGACGTCAAGGCCCGCTACGACAAGGTCAAGGGCAGCGCCGTCAACCCGGTCCTGCGCGAAGGCAACTCCGACCGCCGCGCCCCGCTGTCGGTCAAGAATTACGCCCGCAAGCACCCGCACAAGATGGGCGCCTGGTCGTCCGACTCCAAGTCGCACGTCGCGCACATGAGCGAAGGCGACTTCTACGGCACCGAAAAGTCGGCTCTCATCGCCGAAGCCGGCGACGTCAAGATCGAACTGACGGCAGCTGACGGCACCAAGACCGTCCTGAAGGAAAAGACCCCGGTCAAGGCCGGCGAGATCATCGACGCCGCCGTGCTGTCGACCGCCAAGCTGAAGTCCTTCCTGCAGGCGCAGATCGACGACGCGCGCGCCACCGGCGTGCTGTTCTCGGTCCACCTGAAGGCCACCATGATGAAGGTCTCGGACCCCGTCATCTTCGGCCATGTGGTCTCCGTGTTCTACAAGGACGTCCTGGCCAAGCACGCCGACGCCCTCAAGCAGGCCGGCTTTGACCCCAACAACGGCATTGGCGACCTGTACGCCAAGATCCAGTCGCTGCCCGCCGACCAGCAGGCCGCCATCACCGCCGACATCGACGCCGCCTACAAGACGCTGCCGCAACTGGCCATGGTGAACTCCGACAAGGGCATCACCAACCTGCACGTGCCCAGCGACGTCATCGTCGACGCGTCCATGCCCGCCATGATCCGCGACTCGGGCAAGATGTGGAACGCCGAAGGCAAGCTGCAGGACACCAAGGCCGTCATCCCCGACCGCAGCTACGCTGGCGTCTACCAGGCCGTCATCGACGACTGCAAGCGCAATGGCGCCTTCAACCCGGTCACGATGGGCAGCGTGCCCAACGTCGGCCTGATGGCCCAGGCTGCCGAAGAATACGGTTCGCACAACAAGACCTTCGTCATCCCGGCTGCCGGCACCGTGCGTGTCACCAACGCCGCCGGCGCCGTGCTGCTGGAACAGGCCGTCGAAGCTGGCGACCTCTGGCGCATGTGCCAGACCAAGGACGCCGCGATCCAGGACTGGGTCAAGCTGGCCGTCTCGCGCGCCCGCGCCACCAAGACGCCCGCCGTCTTCTGGCTGGACGAAAAGCGCGCCCACGACGCCCAGGTCATCGCCAAGGTCAAGCAGTACCTGAAGGACCACGACACCAGCGGCCTGGACCTGCGCATCCTCGACCCCGTCGAAGCCACCAAGTTCTCGGTCAAGCGCATCCGCGAAGGCCTGGACACCATCTCGGTCACCGGCAACGTGCTGCGCGACTACCTGACCGACCTGTTCCCCATCATGGAACTGGGCACCAGCGCCAAGATGCTGTCGATCGTGCCGCTGGTCGCCGGCGGCGGCCTGTTTGAAACCGGCGCGGGCGGTTCGGCGCCCAAGCACGTGCAGCAGTTCCTGGAAGAAGGCTTCCTGCGCTGGGATTCGCTGGGCGAATTCATGGCGCTGGCCGAGTCGCTGGACCACCTGGGCCGCACGTACAAGAACCCGACCGCCCAGATCCTGGCCAAGACGCTGGATCAGGCCACGGCCAAGTTCCTGGACGAAAACAAGTCGCCCGAGCGCAAGGTCGGCGGCCTGGACAACCGCGGCAGCCACTTCTATCTGGCGATGTACTGGGCCCAAGCCCTGGCCGCCCAGACCGAAGACCGCGCGCTGGCCGCCCAGTTCGCTCCTGCCGCGACGGCTTTCTCGGAAGGCGAGAACAAGATCCTGGACGAGCTCAAGGCCGCCCAAGGCAAGCCCGTGGACATCGGCGGCTACTACCAGCCGAACGAAGCCAAGGCCAGCCAAGCCATGCGCCCCAGCGCCACCCTGAACAAGGTGCTGGCCTCCATCGGCTAAGCGTCCCCTGCTTTGCCAGTCGGCGCAAGCTGGCTGACAGACAAGAAACCGGCAGTCCCGTTGGGGCTGCCGGTTTTTCTTTGGGCGCGCCGGATGCCTGCGTTCGTGGGCGACCTCGGAGGGGTGCACGACAGCCATTCACCCGCGGCTTCAGGCGGGCGACTGTCTTCCTGGGGGGCTGACACCTTGCAGCGCAATGTCGCCGATACCCAAAATCCGACTGACTTACGGGGGCTGCCCCGACCTCCTACTGCGGATGCGCGAGTAAGTTCATTTCTCGCGGCCACGCATTAATGTGTGGCGCATACCGTACCCTTTACGGGTATACTTTGGAGTATTCGGGAATGGTGGTGCTAAAGCGCAAATCTTTTACCCGTTGGCAGGCCGCCGAACGGTTGTCTGACGCCGTGCTGTGTGGCGCGATCCGCGAAATGGAATGCGGCCTTGTTGTCGCCGATCTGGGAGGCCATCTGTTCAAGCTTCGAGTTGCCCGCCCCGGAGGCGGCAAACGTGACGGCTACCGGACGCTGCTATCGGCCCGCATTGGAAGCCGATATGTGTTCTTGCACGGATATCCGAAAAGCGACAAGGCGAATATCACCGATGCAGAAAAGAAAGCCCTGCAATTTACAGGTAAGGTCTTTCTTGACCTGAAAGAAAGCGCCCTGTTAAGTGCATTGCAGGCCGGCGTGTTAATCGAGGTGAACTGTGAGCAAACTCATTGAATCTCTGCGCGAAGATCTCGCCGCGCTCTACCAGGCGGGGTCGATAGACAAAGTCACGATGCGTGACTTTGATGCGATCTGCCCTGCCCCCGTCCGGGATTTCAGTCCAGGCGACATTAAACGGCTGCGTGAAGATTTACGATTCAGTCAACCTGTATTCGCGCTGCACCTGCACACCAGCGCATCGACCATCAAGAAATGGGAACAAGGCGACACGCGCCCTACCGGCCCTGCACTGAAGCTTCTCAATCTCCTGGCTGACAAAGGGCTGCACGCCATCCTTTGACGGCCGCTACCGCATCACGCCCGCCCCGGCATCAACCTGTCCAGCCGCAGCCTTCCGCGCTCATCGGTCAACCGGCGCATGGCGCCGTAGGCCGCGCCCATCGCTGCCATGCCGCTTGCGCCGCACAGCAGGAACATCAGCAGAATCTGGTATTTGGCCGCGTCCACCGGGTCCATGCCCGCGATGATCTGGCCGGTCATGATGCCGGGCAAGGTGATGATGCCCGCGGCGGACATCTGGTTGATGCTTGGCACGATGCCGCGCCGCACGGATTCGCGCAGCAGCGATGAGAACGCCTGGTGGACCGTGGCCCCCAGTGCCAAACGTGCCTCGATGCCCAGCCGTTCGCGGCGCACGCCCGACAACATGCCGTCCAGCGCCAGGCTGGCGGCATTGAGCACGCTGCCCAGCACAATGCCCACCAGTGCAATCGTGTAGCGCGGGTCGTACCAGGGGTCTGGACGCAACGCCGTGCTCAGGATGAACAGCGCCGTGATCAGCGTGGTGCTGGCCACCGCCAGCGTGCCGACCCAGCCGTTGCCGTGTCCGGTCAGGCGCGCCTTGGGCCGGGCGGCCACCTCGCGCGCGGCCAACGCCATCATCACGGCCACCACCAGTGCCGTCAGCCATGGGGCGGCGTGGGCGAAAACGATGCGCAGGATCTGGCCGACCAGGAGCAGCTGCACCACCGTGCGTACCGCCGCCCACAGCACCTGCCTTTGCAGGTTCAGGCGCAGCGCGAAGGAAATGCCGGCGCTCAGCAGCACCAGCAGCGATGCGATCACCAGATCCAGCGCCTGCAGTTTGATCACGTCCATAGGGGCTCCATGCTGCCTTGTGTCATCCGCCAGCTGCGGCGCGCCAGGCGGGCGGCCTGTTCGGCGCTGTGCGTGACGATCAGGATGCCCCCGCCGCCAGCCAGAAAGCGCGCCAGCTCGGCCTCGACCCGCGCCGTCGCGGCCGCGTCCAATGCCGCGGTCGGCTCGTCCAGCAGCAGCACGCGCGGACTTTGCAGCAACGCGCGCGCGAGCCCCATGCGTTGGCGTTCTCCCGTGGACAGTTCGTGGACCAGCGCATCGAACTTGTCCTCGGGCAGCCCCAGCCGGCTCATGATGCCCACTGTCTCGACGCGGTCCGCGTAGTGCGCGGACACATGGTCATCCCACCAGCCGGCCTCGGCCTGGCAGTACACCACCTGGCGCCGCCACTCGAAACCGCGCATGACCGACCGGCGGCGGCCATCAAGTTCGGCCTCGCCGTGGCCGGGATCCAGGTCGGCGATCTGGCGCAGCAGCAGCGATTTTCCGGATCCCGACGCGCCGACCACGGCCGCGCACTCGCCCGCGGCCAGATCCAGGCTGACGGGCGCCAGCCGCTCGCTGTACAGACCGCGCAGCCTGAGCAGTGGCGGAGCGTCAGAATCGGATTGCGTGGAAACCGGCATGGGTGGCATGGGTAGAAATCATATAGAAAAGCCCGCGGCGTGGCGGGCTTGACGGCGGGCACGTCGGCGCAAATCAGAGCATATGCGCCAAAAACTCCCGGCTGCGCACATGCTGGGGCGCGGCAAAGAACGCGGCAGAAGGCGCTTCCTCGACGATGCGGCCGTCGTCCATGAAAATGACGCGATGCGCCACTTCACGCGCGAAACCCATTTCGTGGGTCACGACCAGCATGGTCATGCGTTCGTCAGCCAACTGCTTCATGGTGCGCAGCACTTCGCCGGTCAGTTCCGGATCCAGGGCCGAGGTGGGCTCGTCGAACAGCATGATATCGGGCTCCATGGCCAGCGCGCGGGCAATGGCGACGCGCTGCTTCTGGCCGCCGGACAGGCGCGTGGGATAGTTGTCGCGTTTGTTCAGAAGTCCGACCTTGCGCAGCAGCTCTTCGGCCTTGGGCACGATCTGGGCGCGGGTCATGCCCTTTACGGTAATGGGGGCCTCGATGATGTTCTGAAGCACCGTCATATGCGGGAACAGGTTGAACGACTGGAACACCATGCCCATCTTGCGGCAGATGCGGCGCACGTCGGCGTCGCTGGCGTATTGGCTGCGCGCGCCGGACACGGCGGCGGCCATGGTCTCGCCTTCCACCAAGATGCTGCCTTCGTCGATGGTCTCAAGGTGATTCAGGCAGCGCAGGAACGTGCTCTTGCCCGAACCCGACGGGCCGATCACCGCGACCACCTCGCCCTGCTCCAGGGTCAGCGAGACGTCGTCCAGCACACGGTTCGCGCCGAAGGACTTGACGATGTGGCGGGCTTCGATCATGACCGGGCGCGTGTTCAGCCCGGCCGGGGAATTACTGGTCATATTTGGCATAGCGCTTTTCCATGTGCTGGAAGAACCACGTCAGGAGCAGCGTCATCAACAGGTAGAAAGCCGCGGCGACGAGGAACGGCGTGGTCGTGAAATCGCGCTGCACGATGCCCCGCGCGGTGCGCAGGATGTCGTTGAGCGCCAGCACGTAGATGAGCGAGGTGTCCTTGACCAACGTGATGGTTTCGTTGCTCATGGGCGGCAGCACGCGCTGCACCATCTGCGGCAGGACGATGCGTCGCAGCGTCTGCAGGTACGTCATGCCCAGCACCTTGCTGCCTTCGTACTGCCCCCGGTCCACCGACTGGATGCCGGCCCGGAAGATCTCGGCGAAATACGCCGCGTAGTTCAGGGCAAACGCCACAACGGCCGCCGGAAAGTCGGGCAGCCGGATGCCGATCACCGGCACGAAGGGCAGCGCGAAGTAGATGAACAGCATCTGGAGCATCAGCGGCGTGCCGCGCATCAGCCAGATATAGCCATTGACGGCGCGGCTCAGCAGCGGCCACTTCGAGATGCGCGCCAAGGCCAGCACAAGGCCCAGCGGCACGGCGAGCGCCAGCGTGATGAAAAACAGCGTCAAGGTCACTTTCGCGCCTTGCGCCATGGGCCCCAGAAGGGAAAGTACGTAGTCCATGCAGTGGGTTCGCGCCGCGCGGGCAAGAGAGAATCATGGGCGAGCCCGCCTGGCCTTGCGGTGCCGCGGCGGGCTGCGAACTGCAACGGCAAAGGCGCCGCGGCCGGTTGGGCCGCGGGCGCTTTTCTCGTTTACTTGATGATGTTGGCGCCGAACCACTGCGTGGCGATGCGGCCGGCGGTGCCGTCCTGCTTCATCGAGTCCAGCGTCTTGTCCAGCTTGGCCAGGAGTTCGGTGTCGTCCTTGCGCACGCCGACGCCGTAGTCTTCCGTGCCGAAGTTCTCTTCCAGCACGCGGTATTCGCCCGCGCGCTTGCTGATGAGGTAGCGGCCCACGACTTCGTCGACGACGATGGCGTCCAGACGGCCCGCGGCCAGGTCCATCAGCGCGGTGACGTTGTCGCCGAACTTCTTCACTTCCTTGATCTGGGCGGCAACCGGATCCTTGGCGATGGCGTCGGTGGCGCTGCTGCCGTCCTGCGCGCCGACGACCTTGCCGGCCAGGTCATTCTTGACCTTCACGGGCGAGGTGTTGCCCACGATGATGATCTGGTGGTTGGCCATGTAGGGCGCGGTGAAGCTGATGTTCTTCTTGCGTTCTTCCGTGATGGTCAGGCCGTTCCACAGCACGTCGACGCGCTTGCCGTTCAGCTCGGCTTCCTTGGCGCTCCAGTCGATGGGCTTGAACTCCACTTCGATGCCCAGGCGCTTGCTGGCTTCCTTGGCCATGTCGATGTCAAAACCGACGATCTGGTTGCTGGCATCGCGAAATCCCATGGGCGGGAAATTGTCGTCCAGACCCACGACAACCTTCTTGGGCGTGGCCGGCGCCTGGGCGCTCGCGGCGGGCGCGTTGTCGCCAGGACCGCAGGCCGTGAGCAGCGAGGTTGCGGACACAAGAAGTACAGCAGTCAGTTTTTTCATCGTTGTGGGGTGCGCCAGGCGCAGGTAGGGGGATACCGGAAAGGCTGGCCAAAAAGCCGCGAGGCAGTATTTTAGCGTTCCTGGCGGGAAGCGCCGGCGGGCGGTCGCCGACGTTTCTGCAGTGGTTGCGCTTCGAACCCCCAACGAATGCCGGCGCGCGTCTGAGGCGGTTAAGTAACGGACGAGAAAAATAATGTTAATACTCGTCACTATTGACACATTAAGTTGTAAGATCGCGTTACAACGCCCCGAATATTGCGGACTTCGACACCCTGGGTCTCCAGGCTCGTTTACGGCGACAGCCGCTGGCGGCATGGAGAAGCAGGTCATGAAGAAGGTCAAACAATGGTTGGCGGGCAGCCTGAACGGCGCCAACCGCCCCCGCCCCGCCGTGGCGGCGTCTCCCCTGCTGATGGCGCTGGAGCCTCGCATCGTCTATGACGCTTCGGTGGCGGCGCTCTCCGCGCAACCCCACCAGGCCGATCCCGCGCCGGAGATCCATCGCGCCGGCGAACCTCAGGCCGATGCCCCTTCCCAAGCTAACGCCACGCCCCCCGCCGTTTCGGCCGGTCAGCCCCGAGCCTCGGA
>JAEYVD010000497.1 GCA_023432075.1 Pseudomonadota bacterium
CAGACATTCAAGCGACACATCGCAAGCTTTCCATGGGCACAATCACTGATCCGGCCGACCTGGCCAAGATGCGCGCCGCCTGCCAGGACGCCGCCAAAGTTCTCGATTTCATCACGCCGCACGTCAAGCCGGGCGTCACCACGGGAGAGCTCGACCGTCTCTGCCTGGAATACCTGACCGACGAGCTTAAGGTGAAGTCCGCCACGGTCGGCTATGCGCCCCCGGGCTACCCGCCCTTCCCCGGCGCCATCTGTACTTCCGTCAATCACCAGGTGTGTCACGGCATCCCGGGCGACAAGGTGCTGAAAAACGGGGACTCATTGAACATCGACGTCACCATCATCAAGGATGGCTGGTTCGGCGACACCAGCCGGATGTACGCGGTGGGCGAACAGTCCATCCTGTCCCGGCGCCTGTCCGACATCACATTCGAGTGCATGTGGAAGGGCATCCAGCAGGTCAAGAACGGCGCCACCCTGGGCGACATCGGCAATGCGATCCAGAAGCACGCCGAATCCAACGGCTTTTCGGTGGTGCGCGAATTCTGCGGCCACGGCATCGGCCAGCGCTTTCACGAAGATCCCCAAGTCCTGCACTACGGCAAGCCCGGCACGGGCGTGAAGCTGGTGACCGGCATGCTGTTCACGATCGAGCCGATGATCAACGCCGGGCGCCGCGAGATCCGCCAACTGGCCGACGGCTGGACCGTCGTCACCCGCGACCACAGCCTGTCCGCGCAATGGGAACACGCCATCTGCGTGACCGAGACCGGCTATGAGGTCCTGACTCTCTCGCCCGGCATGCCCCAGCCGCCCGCGTTCATCACCGAACCCATCGTCATTCCCGCCGTCTGAAGCACCGCAGCCACCCATGACCGCCGAAATTCTTACCCAGCTGCGCGAACGCATTCAGGAATCCCGGCGGGCCGCGGTGGCCCAGTTCCGGGAACACGAACGCCCCGACATCCTGCTGACCGAACTGCGGCGCATCGTCGATGCCGCCCTGCGGGACCTGGTCAAGCATTGCCCGCTGCCGGTCGGCGCCACGCTGGCGGCCGTGGGCGGTTATGGCCGCGGCGAACTTTACCCCCACTCCGACGTCGATCTGCTGATCCTGCTGCCCCACGCACCGACGCCCGACGAGGAAAGCGCGATCGAGAAGCTGGTCGCGTCGCTCTGGGATCTGGGACTGGAGCCCGGCCACAGCGTGCGCACCATCGAAGATTGCGAACGCGAGGCGGACGCCGACATCACCGTGGAAACCGCCCTGCTGGAATCCCGCTGGCTGGCCGGCAGCCGCGTGCTGATGCGCAAGTTCGACGCGGCCACCAAGTCGCGGCTTGATCCGCAGGCTTTCTTTCTGGCCAAGCGCGTCGAAATGCAGCAGCGCCACGGGCGCTACCACGACACGCCCTACGCGCTGGAACCCAATTGCAAGGAATCGCCGGGCGGCCTGCGCGATCTGCAGGTCATCCTGTGGATGGCCCGTGCCGCGGGGTTTGGCAACAACTGGCGGTCGGTGGCGCAGGCGGGTCTTCTGACTTCGTCCGAGGCGCGCGACCTGCGCAAGGCCGAGCAGGCCTTCAAGCGCCTGCGCATCGAGCTGCACCTGCTGGCCAACCGGCGCGAAGACCGTGTGCTGTTCGACCTGCAGCCCGCGCTGGCGGAGGTCTACGGCATCCATGCCACCGCCACGCGGCGCGGCAGCGAACTGCTGATGCAGCGCTACTACTGGGCGGCGCGGCTCGTGACCCAGCTGAACGGCATCCTCGTGCAGAACATCGAGGAACGGCTGTTTCCCCGCCCCGACAGCGACGCGCGCGACATCGACGACGATTTCCGCAACCTGCGCGACCGCCTGGACATCATTCGCGACGACGGTTTCGAGCGCAATCCCACCCTGCTCCTGCGCGCCTTTTTGGTGATGCAGCAGCACCCCGAGCTGACGGGCATGTCTGCCCGCACGCTGCGCGCCATCTGGCATTCCCGCCACCGCATCGACGCGCAATTCCGCCGCAACCCGGTGAACCGCAAGCTGTTCCTGCAGATCCTGCAGCAGCCGCGCGGCATCGTCCACGAATTGCGGCGCATGACCATGCTGAACATCCTGCCGCGCTATCTGCCGGTGTTCCGCCGCATCGTCGGCCAGATGCAGCACGATCTTTTCCACGCCTACACGGTCGACCAGCACACGCTTGCGGTGGTGCGCAACCTGCGCCGTTTCACCATGCCCGAGCACGCGCAGGAGTATCCGCTGGCCAGCCAGCTGATCGCGGGGCTGGACCGCCACTGGCTGCTGTACGTGGCGGCGCTGTTTCACGACATCGCCAAGGGCCGCGGCGGCGACCATTCGGAGTTGGGCGCGCGCGAGGTGCGCAAGTTTGCCGCCGAGCACGGCATGGATCCCGAAGACGCCAAGCTGGTGGAGTTTCTGGTGCGCCAGCATCTGCTGATGTCGGCGGTGGCGCAAAAGCGCGACCTGTCCGATCCCGACGTCGTGAAGGAGTTTGCCGCCACCGTCAAGGACGAGCGCCATCTGACCGCGCTGTATCTGCTGACGGTGGCCGACATTCGCGGCACCAGCCCCAAGGTCTGGAACGCCTGGAAGGGCAAGCTGCTGGAAGACCTGTACAAGCTGACGCTGGCCGCGCTGGGCGGCGCTCATGCCGACGCCCATACGGTGCTGGCCGAACGCAAGGAAGAAGCAGCGCGGCTGACCCGCCTGGCGGGGCTGCGCGACGACGCGCGCGAAGCCTTCTGGAATCAGCTGGACGTGGCGTACTTCCTGCGGCACGACGCTTCGGACATCGCCTGGCACACGCGCCATCTGTATCACCAGGTCGAGCCCGCGCGCGCGGTGGTCAAGGCGCGCCCCACCGAGCAGGGCGAAGGCCTGCAGATCATGGTCTACACGCGGGATGCGCCCGACCTGTTCGTGGCGATCTGCGGGTATTTCGACGCCAAATCCCTGTCCATTCAGGACGCGCGCATCCACACGACCCGCCATGGCTGGGCGCTGGACAGCTTCATCGTGCTTCTGCCGGAAGGCGCCAGCGATCTGCGGGCGCAGGCCACGCTGGTCGAGCACGAACTGGCCGAGCGGCTGAAGGACCCGCAAGCAGCCGCGCAGGCCCAGCCCGGGCGCGGCGGATGGTACGGACGCGGCCGGCAGTCGCGCGTGTCTCGCGTGTTTCCGGTCATGCCGCAAGCCGAACTGCAGCCGGACGAGCGCAGCACATCGTGGCGCCTGTCCGTCACGGCGACCGACCGGCCGGGGCTGCTGCATGCCCTGGCGCGCGTCTTTGCCCGCCACGAGGTCAACCTGCTCATGGCCAAGATCATGACGCTGGGCGACCGCGTCGAGGACGTGTTCATCGTGGACGGATCCGCCCTGGCGCGCCCCCGCAGCCAGATGCAGTTCGAACGCGACATCCTGGACGCGCTTTCCGGCGGCGAGGCCCAGCAGCGCGCCGCCTGAGCCCGCATCGCCAGACCCCGCCCGGACCGCATACAATCCGGGTTTTCGGCCAGGCGATGCTTGCTCCCATGCAGCTCAATGACTATCTGCGCGTTTTCGGTGGCAGCTTTTTCTTTGCGCTGGCCACCCTGCTGCCGTTTCTGAACCCACCCGCGATCGCCCCCATCTTCCTCTCGCTGACCGAGGGCGCTTCGTCCGCCACGCGGGTGGTGCTGGCCAAGCGGGTCGCCACCAACGTGTGCCTGATGCTGATCGTGGCCATGGTCGCGGGCAACGTGCTTCTCAGCTTCTTTGGCATCTCGCTGTCGATCGTGCGCGTGGGCGGGGGCATGCTGGTGATCGCCAGCGCCTGGCGGCTGGTGAACTCGCCAGATGCCGACACCGAACGCGTCGCCCGCATGGCCGAATCGTTCACGCCCGAAATGGCCAAGGCCCGCGCGTTCTATCCGCTAACCTTTCCCATCAGTTGCGGTCCCGGCTCCATCGCGGCCGCCATCACGGTGGGGGTCTCGCTACGAGACCAGAATCACGCATTGAGCCTGGTACGCCTGGCCGGCTCCATTCCTGGCATCATCGTCGTTTCGCTCACGCTTTATGTCTGCCTGCGCTTTGCGGCCCAGATGCTGCACCGCCTGGGCGACAATGGCACCGCTGTCTTCATGCGGCTGTCGGCCTTCATCATGCTGTGCCTGGGGGTGCA
>JAEYVD010000554.1 GCA_023432075.1 Pseudomonadota bacterium
GATAAGTGCCCACATGCCAAGCGGCGCCTTGGGGGTTCGTCTCCGAACCGCCAAGATGAGAATCAAGCATAAGGGGCTCCAACCCGGATAACAGCTGTTCCGGTTTCATTCAGCGCCTCGGAAAACCAAGGGCGACGCGATCGCGTCCGTCCTGCTTGGCCAGATACAACGCCTGATCCGCCCGGCTGAGCGTCTCTGAGAACGTTTCGCCCAACTGGTGATGCGCCATGCCGATACTGACCGTCAGCCGCAGGACTTCGTCCCCGGCCGGCATCGCCATCGCCCGCACGTCGCTCACCAGGCGGTCCATGACCACCTGCGCGGCTTCCGGCTGCGTCTGCGGCAGCAGCACGAGGAATTCTTCCCCCCCCCAGCGGCCGCAGAGATCGTATTCACGCAGGCTTTCGCCCAGCACGGCGGCCAGTTCCACCAGGGCGCGGTCGCCCGTTTCGTGGCCGAAACGGTCGTTCACGGCCTTGAAGTGATCCACGTCCAGCATCGCAACGACGAAGCTGTCGCCCGTGCGCGCGGCGCGCTGGACTTCCTGCTTGATCGTCTCCATCAGCGCGCGGCGGTTCAAGAGGCCGGTCAGGGGGTCGCGGCTGGACGTTTCCTCGAGCGCGCGGTTCAGGTCGCGCATCATGTTCTGGTAGTGATCCGAGATCCGCGCAATGCGGGTCAGGCGGCGCAACTGGCGGTCGAACTGGTCGCACAGGCCCAGTTCACGTTCGTGCGCCATGCTTTGGTAGGCGTCCGAAAGCTGGGTCACGCGCTGGATGCGCGCCATCTGTTCCTCGGTATGCCGCCAAAGCGCTTCCAGCGCGTCGCGCAGCGGATGGCCGGCATGGGCCGGATCCGCCAGCAGTGCGGCGATGCGCTTGTCCAGTTCGGCGGCGCCCGGCTTCATTGGCGGCCGACCACCGAGAACGGGAACGTGCAGTCTTCCTTGAACTCTTCGGCCAGTTCGCCCACGCGCTCGTTGCGCATGTCGTAGAACCAGGTCACGCCGACCTCGCGGCCCTTGCGGTGCGCGGCCTCGAGCACATCGAAGATGTCCATCACGGACTTGATGCTGCTGGTGTTCAGGTACAGCAGTTCCAGCTCAAGCTTGAGCGGCGCGTCGCGGTCCTGCAGGTAGGTCTCGACCCATTCAATGACCGGGCCGAACAGTTCGAATGAATTCTCGGGATAGGAGTCGCCGCGCATCGCCAGCACGCCGGCGGCAGCGTCGGCGGCGATGGCGGGCGTGGACTGGGTCCCGGGAATGTTCAGGTCTTTCATCAAATACTCCGAAAATAATCCTTTGAACGCGCGTTCTCAGACCACCACGCTCAGGCTGAAGAAGGCCTTGCCCGGCTGTGCGGCGGGGGTCAGGCTGGCTTCCAGCGGAGCGCCGGCGCGGCGCGCGATGTCGATGAGGCCCAGGCCTGCGCCCGACGCCACGCCCTGCGTGCGCGGCTTGTGCAGCTGTGCCTTGTATTCGGCCTTCAGGGCCGCCTTGTCCAGCGCGGCCAGTTCCTGGATACGGGCGACCAGGCTGTGGCCGTCCTCTGCGTTGACCAGATTGCCCGCCGACACTACGTAACGGCTTTCGTCGCGGCGGCCGATGACCACCGTGGCCGAGGCGTCCGCGTCGCCGTTCTGCGCGGCGTACTGGCGGATGTTCTGGATCATTTCGATGTAGACCGAGAACACATCCATCGCTTCGGCGGGGCGGACGTGCTCGGCGTTCAGGTAGTTCTTCAGCGCATTGCCGATTTCCTCGATCAGGCTGCGCGAAATCGGCCCGTTAAAGCACAGCAGCGTGCGGTTCTGGTCGAAGCGCGCGCCCAACGCGTATAGATCGGAGGCATTCATGAGGGTACCGCCTTGATAACGATTATTCGAAACGGAAAGACAGCAAGGTGATGTCGTCGCGCTGGGGCCGGCCACCTTGGTATTCGGCAAGCGCCTGGCTGAATGCCGCCGCCTGTTCGGTTAACGGCCGGCGGGCGTGCGTCTTGAGCATTTCCGCGAACCGCGTATTGCCAAAGCCAAAGCCATGCTCGCCACCCGCCTGGTCCAGGAACCCGTCGGTGGCCAGGTAGTACGTCCAGCCCGGCTCCATCTGCAGCACGATGTTCTCGTAAACCCCCATACGCTTGTCACCCAGTGCGCGCCGGGCGCCGGGCACTTCGCGCAGGGTTTCACCATCGCTTGCGTACAGGCTGATCTTGGCGCCTGCGTACAGCAACCTGCCGGATTGCCGGTCAATATATACCAGCCCCGCATCGGTGTTGGTGGCCAGGGCCCGCGGCAGTTGCGCGTCGGCCAGCATCGCCCGGATGGCGTTGTCGGTGCGCGTCAGAATGCCGGCGGGATCGCCCGGGCCGACCTCGGTGATCGCCAGGTCGATGGCGGCACGCGCCAGCATCGTCATCAGCGCACCCGGCACCCCGTGGCCCGCGCAATCCATGATGCCCAGCAGGCAATTGGCGCCGTCCGAGCGGAACACGTAGAAATCGCCGCCGACCACGTCGCGCGGCTTCCACAAAACGAAATGGTGGGCGCCCAGCGACTGGGTCAGCTGGCGGTCCGGCAGGATCGCGCGCTGGATCAGGCTGGCGTAATCGATGGAGTCGCCGATCTTCTTGTGCGCCGCGGCCATGGCGCGGTTGGCGTCTTCCAGTGCCGAGGTGCGTTCGCGCACCTTGGTTTCCAATTCGGCCGTGTGCTTTCGCACCTTGTCGGCCATCACGCCGAACGCCCGGCTCAGGTCGCCGATCTCGTCCTGGCCGCCCGGCGGCAGGCGCACGTCGTAGCTGCCGTCGGCGATCGCCCGGGCGGACTGCTGCAGGCGGCGCAAGGGGCGCAGCATCAGACGTTCGATGG
>JAEYVD010000633.1 GCA_023432075.1 Pseudomonadota bacterium
GTCCTGGCAGAAGTCGATATCGAAGTCGGGCATGGAGACCCGCTCGGGATTCAGGAAGCGCTCGAACAGCAAGTCATAGCGGATGGGATCGAGGTCGGTGATGCCCAGCGCGTAGGCCACCAGCGAACCGGCGCCCGAGCCCCGGCCCGGTCCGACCGGCACACCGTTGTTCTTACCCCAGTTGATGAAGTCCTGCACGATCAGGAAGTAGCCGGGAAAACCCATCTGGATGATGGTCTTGCACTCCCAGCGCAGCCGCTCGTAATACTGCTCGCGCTTGGCATCGCGCTCGGCGGGGTCCGGAAACAGGAACTCCATGCGCTTTTCCAGGCCCTGCTCGGAGAGCTGGACCAGGTAATCGTCAAGCGTCACGCCGTCCGGCGTGGGGAAATTGGGCAAGCGCGGCTTGCCCAGCACCAGGCTCAGGTTGCAGCGCTTGGCGATTTCGACCGTATTGGCCAGCGCCGACGGCACGTCAGCGAACCGGCGCGCCATTTCCTCGGAACTAAGCAGGTACTGCTCTTTGGAGAACCGGCGCACGCGGCGCGGGTTGGCCAGGATCTCGCCTTCGGCGATGCAGACACGGGCCTCATGGGCCTGGAACTCGAATTCATCCAGGAACTGCACGGGATGGGTGGCGACCACCGGCAGTCCGGCCTCGGCGGCCAGCCGCATGGCGGCCTGGCAGTAACCTTCGTCGCCGTCCATGCCGGCACGCTGCAATTCGATGTAATAGCTGCCCGGGAACATCAACGCCCACTGGCGGGCCAAGGCCAGGGCCGATACGGCGTTGCCGGCCTCCAGGGCCTGCCCGACGTCGCCGCCCCGTCCGCCCGACAGGGCGATCAGACCGGCCTGCCCTTGCAGCCATTCGCGGCGGATTTCCGCGCGGCCCTTGCCCTGGTTCGTCAGGAAGGCCTTGGACAACAATTCACAGAGATTCAGGTAGCCCTGGTGGTTGCGCACCAGCAGCAGCAGGCGAAAGGGCTTGGCGGGGTCTTCGTCGTTGGAGATCCAGACGTCGCAGCCGGCGATGGGCTTGACCCCCGCGCCGCGCGCGCCCTTGTAGAATTTGATCAGTCCGAACAGGTTCGACAGATCGGTCAGGGCAACGGCGGGTTGGCCCAGCTTGGCCACGCGCTTGATGAGGTCGGGAATACGCACCGTGCCGTCAACGACCGAGAACTCGGAGTGGACGCGCAGGTGAACAAATGGGGTCGGGGTCGTGACGGCTTCGGACATGGCGGAATTGTACCCAGCGGCCGACCTCCAGAGGGCAATCCTTTGCATCAGAATCCGCCAGACCGCGCGCCCTCCTGGCGGCTCGCCTAATCCGCTTGTGGGACAATACCGCCCATACCGCACCACCCCGTAGCACGACGAGATCTACCTATGAAATGGTTAATACCCGGGATCTGGCTTGCCGCCATCCTGTTCGCGCACTTCCGCGGCCGCGTCAAGCTGCCCCTGGGCCGGCAACTGCTGGACCATTCGGTGCTGCTGGCGCCGATCAACGCTTTCATGGTCCTGACGTCGCGGGTGCCCACCACCCCCTACCTGACGACCAGCGAAATCGCCGAGCTGAAGGTGCTGGACGACAACTGGGAAACGATCCGCGAGGAAGCCATGCAGATGGCCGAGCTTCGCCGGATCAAGGCGGCCGACACCCATAACGACATCGGCTTCAACTCGTTCTTCAAGTACGGCTGGAAGCGCTTCTACTTGAAGTGGTACGACGCCCGCCACCCGTCGGCCGAAGAACTGTGCCCCAAAACTGTCGCCATCCTGAAAGGCCTGCCCAAGGTCAAGGCCGCCATGTTTGCCGAACTGCCCCCGGGCGGCCAACTGAATCCGCACCGCGACCCGTTCGCCGGGTCGCTGCGCTATCACCTGGGCCTGGCCACGCCCAACGACGACGGCTGCCACATCATCGTGGACGGCGAACACTACAGCTGGCGCGATGGCGAAAGCGTGGTGTTCGACGAAACCTACGTGCACGAGGCCTACAACAAGACGGGCCAGAACCGGATCATCCTGTTCTGCGACGTCGAGCGCCCGCTGAAGTGGCGCTGGGCCGAAGCCTTCAACCGCTGGTTCGGCCGCAAGGTCATGTCCGCGGCCAGCTCGCCCAACGACGGCGGCGACCAGACTGGCGCCATCAACAAGCTGACCCACGCGCACTGGGTGATCGACCAGAAGCGCAAGGCATTCAAGAAGTGGAACCGCACGGCGTACAAGGCCACCAAGTATGGGCTGATCGTCCTGGTGGTCGTCGGGTTTCTGGCGCTGTAATCCCGCATGCGCACCGGTGTCTGACACCCGGGCGGACCCCTGGCAGGCGGGGCGCCGGCTCAAGGGTGTCAGACACCCAGGCTAGCGCTGCAGGGATTCCCAGCTTTTCATCAGGCGTTTGACCGACACGGGCATCGGTGTGCGCAGCTCCTGCGCAAAGAGCGCCACGCGCAATTCCTCGAGCAGCCAGCGGAATTCGTCCAACCGGGGATCGGGTGCGCCCTTCAGGGCTGCCCGCGCCCGCTGATACTGCGTGACCAGCGGCGCCATTTCCGCCACCAGCTTTGCATCCCGCGCGGGATCGGCGCGCAGCTTGTCGATGCGCGCCACCGCCGCCTTCAGGTATCGCGGAAAGTGCGACAACTGCGCGTACGGCGTATCGCGGATGAACCACTTGGGCATCAGCGCGCCCAGCTGCTGCTGCAGGTCTGCGTAGGCGGCCGCATGCGGCTTGGCTTGCGGCAGCTTGCGCTGCAGCGCCGCGTATTCCGTCAGCACCGCACCCGCCAGCCGCGCGACTTCCTGGGCCAAGAGGCCCAGCCGGCCCTTGCCCTCGGCGCGGCGCGCTTCGAACTGCTGTTCGTTCACCGGCCACGGTTCGGCCAGGCAGGCCTGCCCCAGCGCGCAGTCGATGATCTGGTCGCGCAGTTCTTCCTGCGTGCCCAGCGTCATGTACAGCATGCTGATCTTGGTCAGGTCGGTCAGGTTCTTTTCCAGGAACTTGACCTGTTCGCGCAGGCCCAGCCGGAAGAGCTTGAGCAGACCCGCGCGATGGTACTTGCGCGCCTCGTCGGGATCGTCAAAGACGTCCAGGTCGCAATGCGCCCCCCGGTCCACCAGCGCCGGATAGCCGATGACGGACTGGCCCCGGCGCTTGATCTCCATGATCTCGGGCAAGGGGCCGAACGACCAGGAAGTCAGGTTTTCATGCGCCAACGCCTGCGCGACCTGCGTGTCGCTGGCCGCCAGTTGCTGGAAGGTGGCCTGGGCCTGTTTGCCGAATTCGGCCCGCAATTGCGCCAGGTTGCGGCCGGCGGCCAGCATGCGGCCGTGCTCGTCCACGACGCGGAAGTTCATGAACAGATGCGCGGGCAAGGTCTCGAGCTTGAAGTCGCCCACAGCCGGACGCACCTGCACCTGATCCCACATGTCGGCGATGATCGCGTCCACCAGCCCCTGCTGCGGATCGGCCTGGCGGTCGAACCAGCGGTCGTAGAAGCCGGCGGCGTAGTCGGGCAGCGGCACGCAATGGCGGCGCAGCTTCTGCGGCAACGACTTGAGCAGCAGGTGCACCTTTTCCTTCAGCATCCCGGGCACCAGCCATTCGCAGCGCGCGGGATCGATCTGGTTCAGCGCGAAGAGCGGCACTGACAGCGTGACGCCATCGCGCGGCGAGCCGGGTTCAAAGTGGTAGTCCAGCGCCATCGACACGCCCTGCCACTCCACCTTCTTGGGGAAGACATCGGTCGTGACGCCGGCGGCCTCGTGCCGCATCAGCTCGTCGCGCGTCAGCATCAGCTTGGCGGCGGCCGTCTTGTCCAGGCCGCTCACCCACTTTTCCAGCGACGCAGTCTGCGAGATGTCGGCGGGCAGTTGCCGGTCGTAGAACGCGTAGATCAGTTCGTCGTCGACCAGGATGTCCGGCCGGCGAGTCTGGTGCTCGAGCTTTTCGATGCCCGCGATGAGCTTGCGGTTGTGCGCAACAAACGGCAGACGCGTATCGATTTCGCCCGGCACCAGCGCCTGGCTGATGAAGAGTTCGCGCGCATGCGTGGGGTTCACGCGGCCGTAGTGAATGCGCCGGCCGGTGTAGATGGCCAGGCCATACAGCGTGGCGCGCTCGTTGGCCACCACCTGCCCGGCCTTCTTTTCCCAGCGCGGGTCGGACCAGTTCTTGCGGATCAGGTGCGCGCCGACCTTCTCCAGCCACACCGGATCGATGCGCGCCACGCAGCGCGCATACAGGCGGGTGGTCTCGACCAGTTCGGCCGCCATGATCCAGCGGCCGGCCTTCTTGGCCAGGCGCGAGCCCGGATGGATGTGGAAGCGGATATCGCGCGCGCCCAGGTAGCTGCCGCCCTCGTCGCTCTTGAAACCGATGTTGCCCAGCAAGCCGGACAGGAGCGCCATGTGCAGCTGTTCGTACGTGGCTTCGGACTGATTGACGCGCCAGCCCTGCTCGCCCACCAGCGCCGCAAGCTGCGTGTGCACGTCGTGCCATTCGCGCAGGCGGATCGGCGACAGGAAGTTCTGACGCAAGAGGCCCACCAGCTTGCGCTGCGAGGCCTTGTGCTGCACCTGCTCGCCATACCAGCGCCACAGCTTCAGGAACGAGACGAACTCGGATTTGTCGTCGCCGAACTTGGCATGCGCGGCCTCGGCGGCCTCGCGCTCCTGCATGGGGCGGTCGCGCGGATCCTGCACGGACAGCGCCGAGGCGATGATCAGCATCTCGGCCAGGCATTGGTGTTCGCGCGCCGCCAGAATCATGCGGCCGATGCGCGGGTCGACGGGCAGCTTGGCCAGTTCGACGCCGGTGCGGGTCAGGACGAACGCGGCGCCCGTGCGGCCGGCATCCGTGTCGGCGGCCGGCGACGACGCGGCCGCCGACGCCAGCTCGATGGCGCCCAGTTCCTGCAACAGGTGGTAGCCGTCGGCCACCGCTCGTCCCGGCGGCGCCTCAACGAACGGAAACTGCTCGATGTCGTCAAGCTTGAGCGACTTCATCCGCAGGATCACCGAGGCCAGCGACGAACGCAGGACTTCGGGATCGGTGAAGGCAGCCCGGTTGTTGAAGTCCAGCTCGTCGTAGAGCCGGATGCAGACGCCCGGCCCCACCCGGCCGCACCGGCCGGCACGCTGGTTGGCCGAGGCGCGGCTGATGGGCTCGATGCGCAGCTGCTCGACCTTGTTGCGCCACGAATAGCGCTTGATGCGGGCAAGCCCGCTGTCGACCACGAAACGGATGCCGGGCACGGTCAGCGAGGTTTCGGCCACGTTGGTGGCCAGCACGATGCGCCGCGCGTTGCCGCGCGGGCGGAAGATCTGTTCCTGCTCGGCCTGCGACAGGCGCGCAAAGAGCGGCAGGACTTCCGTGCCTGCGGGGTGCCGTTTGCGCAGCGCTTCAGCCGATTCGCGGATTTCGCGTTCGCCGGGCAGGAACACCAGCACGTCGCCGGGGCCATGCCGCGCGCATTCGTCGACGGCGTCGACAATCGCATCGATCAGGTCGCGCTCTTCGTCGCCCGACATGCGCTCGCGGTCGCGGCCCGCCTTGCTGGGCGGGGGCGCGTTGTCGTCGGCGGCAAGCTCTTCGCGCACGGGCCGGTAGCGCACTTCAACGGGATACAGGCGCCCGGAGACTTCGATGACCGGCGCGGGCTTGTCTTCCGAAGCGGCAAAGTGTTTGGCAAAGCGCTCGGCATCGATGGTGGCCGAGGTGATGATGAGCTTGAGGTCCGGGCGCCGCGGCAGAAGCTGCTTCAGGTAACCCAGCAGGAAATCGATGTTCAGGCTGCGCTCGTGCGCCTCGTCGATGATGATCGTGTCGTAGCGGCGCAGAAGCGGATCGCGCTGCGACTCGGCCAGCAGGATGCCGTCCGTCATCAGCTTGATGGACGCGTTGGGACCGGTGCGGTCGTTGAATCGCACCTGGTAGCCGACGACTTCGCCCATCGGCGTGTTCAGTTCCTCTGCGATGCGCTTGGCCACCGAGGTCGCCGCCAGGCGGCGCGGCTGCGTGTGGCCGATCATCTTCTGGCGGCCGCGGCCCAGTTCCAGGCAAATCTTGGGCAGCTGCGTGGTCTTGCCCGAGCCGGTCTCGCCACTGACGATCACGACTTGATGGCCGGCGATGGCGCGCACGATCTCCTGCCGCCGCGCGCTGACGGGCAGGTCTTCGGGGTAGCTGACGACCGGGATGGGCCGTTCGGGACGGGGCGCGGCCAAGCGGCCTTCGGGCCGGGCCCGGGTGGGTTCCCGGGTGTCTTTCCGGGGTTGTTCCCCGGGCTTTTCCGCGTCGCTGGCGCGCGGCGCCGGTTGCTTCGGCGCCCGCGGGCTGGAGGATTCAGGCATGTAGGATTTATCCGATTAGCCCGCCATTATAAATTTCCGGCGGACTTCGCGCGCGCGGCCCCTGCCCGGCCCGCCTCGGATGTCCTACAGCAGCTTGCCCGGGTTCATGAGCTGGTTGGGATCGAGCGCCCGCTTGATCATCAGCATCAGGTCCATTTCCACCGGCGATTTGTAGCGGCGCAGCTCGTCGCGCCGTAGCTGGCCCACGCCGTGCTCGGCGCTGATGCTGCCGCCGCGCTGCGCCACCAGGTCATGCACGCGCCGGTTCAGCGCGGCGGTCAGACGGGCATATTCGGCCGGCGCCACGTCCAGCGGCAGCAGCACGTTGTAATGCAGGTTGCCATCGCCGATGTGGCCGAAGTTGATGATGGGCAGCCCCGGAAAATCCGAGACCAGCGCCAGATCCGCTTCCTCGACAAATGCCGCCAGCCGCGAGATCGGCAACGCGATGTCGTGCTTGACCGCCTTGCCCGCACGCACCTGCGCCTGCGAGATGCCCTCGCGCAGGCGCCACAGGGTCTGCACCTGCGTGTCGTTCATGGCGACGACGCAATCCTGGATGACGCCGGCCTCCAGCGCCGCCCCCAACGCGGCTTCCAGCAAGCCCGGCAGGCCGGCCGGTTCCGTGTCGGACAGTTCCACCAGGGCGTAATACGCGTGACGGCCGGCGAGCGGGCTGGCCGCGCCGCTGACGTGCGCCACCACCAGATCCAGGCAGCGCGCCGACATCATCTCGAACGCGGTCAGCCGTTCGCCGCAGACGCTCTGCAGGCGGGTCAGCAACCCCACGACCTGGGCGGGCGTCTCGGCCCCTACCCAGGCGGCCACGCGGCCCGCCGGTGCCGGATACAGCTTGAGCACCGCGCCGGTGATGATGCCCAGGGTGCCCTCCGATCCGATGAACAGGCTTTTCAGGTCGTAGCCGGTGTTGTCCTTGCGCAGCCCGCGCAGGCCGTTCCAGACCCGGCCGTCCGGCAGCACCACCTCCAGTCCCAGCGCCAGGTCGCGCGTGTTGCCATAGCGCAGCACCGCGGTGCCGCCGGCATTGGTGGCCAGATTGCCGCCGATGGTGCAGCTGCCCTCCGCGCCCAGGCTCAAGGGGAAAAAGCGCCCGACGTCGCGGGCGGCAGCCTGAACCTCGGCCAGCAGCACGCCGGCGTCGGCGCACAAGGTGTTGTTGACCGGGTCCACCTCGCGGATGCGCTTCATCCGGTTCAGGCTCAGGATCACCTGCGCGCCGCTGCCATCGGGCGTGGCGCCTCCGCTCATCCCGGTATTGCCGCCCTGCGGCACCACTGGCGTGCGGGTCTGGTGACACAGCCGCATGACCGCGGACACCTCCGTGGCGTTGCGCGGGCGCACCACCACGGGCGTGCTGCCCTGCCATTTGCCCAGCCAGTCGCGCACGTAGGGCGCCTGGCCGCCGGCATCCAGCACCAGTCCGCCATCGCCCACCAGATGCGACAGCCGCTCGATCAGTTCGTGGTTGCGCATGGCGGCCTCAGGCGCCGTGCCAGTTCAGGCGGATGCGCCCGATGGCCATTGCCGCGGCGGCCTGCGTCGGCTCGACGACGGGCAAGCCCAGCTCGGCCTGCAACCAGCCCCGATAGGCGGCCATGCCGGCGCAGCCCAGCACCAGCACGTCGGCCTGATGCTCGTCGCGCAGCCGCGTGCCGACATGCAGCAGGCGCTCGCGCGTGCGAGCCTCGTCGGACAGTTCCACCACGCCCAGATCCAGCGGCAGCTCGGCTGCCACGCGACCGGCCAGGCCGATTGCGCCGAACATCCGTCCGTGCCGCGGCAGCGACTGGCGCAGGATGGCGATCACGCCGACGCGCTGGCCCAGCGTCAGGGCGGTCAGCATGCCGCATTCGCTGATGCCCAGCACCGGCTTGCGGGTGGCTTCGCGCACCGCATGCAGGCCCGGATCGCTGAAGCAGGCAATGACGTAGCCCGCGGCGGCGGCGCCGTGCTCGGCGTCCAGCTTGCGCACCAGGGCGGCCAGCGGCAGGGTCACGCTTTCGACGTCCAGTTGGGTCTGCACGCCCGCGGGCCCCTCGGCGAGCGTCAGGCACCGGATGCGCGGACCGCCGGCCATGCGCAGCGGTTCCAGCGCCGCGTCGAACGCGTCCGTCACCGCCTGCGTGGAGTTGGGATTGATCACAAACAGGGTCTGTTCCATTTGTCCGTCCTGGTGTTGGCGACGCGCGGGCGCGGGCCGGGGCAAGGTACGGCGCCAGTCTATCCGTGCGCGGCCTGAGCATGTATTGTCAATTTGTGCGCTGCCCTTAACCCTTTGTTATGCTCGTCGCGTCAATTCGGAGCGGGCGCGCCATGCAACTGAATCTGCGGCAAATCGAAGTCTTCCGGGCGGTGATGACCACGGGCTCGATCAGCGGGGCGGCCAAGCTGCTGTTCGTCTCGCAGCCCGCGGTCAGCCGGCTGCTGTCGCACACGGAACAGCGCCTGGGCTTCGCGCTGTTCGAACGCATCAAGGGCAGGCTCTACCCCACGCCCGAATCCCGGCAACTCTTTCGCGAAGTGGAAACCGTTTATGCGGGCGTGCGCCGCGTGGGCGAACTGGCCTCGGAACTGTCGGAACGCCGCAGCGGCATCCTGCATCTGGTGTCCAGCCCCAGCATCGGCCACATGCTGGTGCCGCTGACGATCTCGCGCTTTCGCGACACACATCCGGACGTCAAGATCACCTTCCAGCCGCTTACGCAGCAGCCCCTCACGCAGATGCTGCTGGATAACCGCGCCGAACTGGGCGTGGTTATCCTGCCAGTCCAGCATCCCAACCTGCTGACCCAGCCGATCGGGCAGGCCAGGCTCGTGTGCATATGCCCCTACAACCATCCGCTTGCCCATCGCTCGCTGCTGTCGATCGGCGACCTGCTGCCCTATCCGCTGATTTCCTACGGCGGCGACACGCCATTCGGGATGCTGGTCGAGCAGATGTACCACGAGGCCGGTCAGACCCGCCGGCTGGCCGTCGAGGTGAGCTCGCCGCAGAACGCGTGTTCGCTGGTGCAGGCCGGCGCGGGCATCGCCATCGTCGACGAATTTTCGGTCAAGAGCCGCACGCAGGGGGGCTTCGTGGTGCGCCCGATCGACCAGGCCAAGGTCCTCACGGCGAGCCTGGTGCAGTCGCGATTCGAGCCCCTGTCGCAGCTTGCGCAAGCCTTTGTCGAGGTGCTGCGCCATACGCTGCAGGATCAGGGTTTCGAGCTCTCGGCGCAGGTCCAGGCAAACCCTGCCAAGGGTAAACCTTGACTTAACCGGCTGTTATACCAAGGCAATAAAAAAGCAAGTGGAGTTCTAAAAGTTCCGCTTTAGGATGACATCGAAACGTCGTTCCCGATTTCGGTTTTCACGCATCCTGACGGAGAAAAGATGGCAGCCTCCATCGACGCCAAAGGCGTCTTCACCATTTGCCCCACGCCCTTTGACGATGCCCTGCGGGTCGATGCCGACAGCATCCGGACGCTGGTCGACTTTCTGCTGGAAACCGGCGTCACCGGCTTGGCCATCCTCGGGTTTCTCGGCGAGCTTCACAAGCTGTCGAACGCCGAGCGCAGGCTGGTCCTGGAGACCTTCGTCAAGCACACGGATGGCCGCGTGCCGGTGTGGGTCGGCGTGCGCGCCCACGGCATTGCCGGCGCCATCGAGCAGGCCCTCGAAGCTCAGGAACTAGGGGCCTCGGCGGTGTTCGCCGCGCCCCTGGACAACGCCAGCGACGCGCTGCTGTTCGACTACTACAAGGCGGTGGCGGACGCCGTGAAGATCCCGGTCGTGATCCACGATTTCCCGGACTCCTTCGGCACCGAGATCCGGCCCGAAGTGGTGGCGCGCCTGGGCCGCGAAGGCGGCGTGCACATGATCAAGATGGAAGAGCCGCCGGTGGGTCAGAAGATCAGCCGCATCCGCGAACTGGTGCCGGACGCGGAGATGGCGATCTTCGGCGGATTGGGCGGCGTGTACTTCCTGGAAGAGTTGCAGCGCGGCGCGGTCGGCACGATGACCGGCTTCGCGTTTCCAGAGATCCTGGTTGCCATCTACGAACGCTACGCCCGCGGCGACCACGCCGGCGCCGCCGCGATCTTCGACCGCTACTGCCCGCTGATCCGCTACGAGTTCCAGCCCAAGATCGGACTGGCGCTGCGCAAGTACGTGTATCAGCGCCGCGGCGCCATCAAGAGCCATGCGTTGCGCGCGCCGGCGATGCGCATCGACCCGGTCACTGCGGCCGAACTGGAAGCGACGGTCGCGCGCGTCGGGCTGTCGCTGGGCGCCACCGGCCGCCAATCCGTGCAGGGTTGAAAGGAGCAAACGCATGGACCTCGGAATCAAGGGCAAGCACGCGCTGGTGTGCGCGTCGAGCAAAGGCCTGGGCTACGCCTGCGCACTATCGCTGGCGCGCGAAGGCGTGAATCTGGTGATGGCCGCGCGCACCGCGGCCACGCTGGACGCCGCGGCTGACGCCATCCGCCGCGAAACGGGCGCCTCGGTCGTCACGGTGGCCGCCGACGTCACCACCGAGGCCGGAAGACAGGCGCTGCTTGCGGCGTGCCCCGAGCCCGACATCCTGGTCACCAACGCGGGCGGGCCCAAGCCGGGTGACTTCCGCGAATGGTCGCGCGAGGACTGGATTG
>JAEYVD010000647.1 GCA_023432075.1 Pseudomonadota bacterium
TCGACTTCGCCCGACTGCAGCGCCGTGAAGCGCTGCTGGGTGGACAGCGCGGTGCCCTTGAACTTGGAGGCATCGCCAAACACCGCCGCCGCCACGGCACGGCAGATGTCCACGTCCATGCCTTCCCATTCGCCCTTGCTGTTCGTCGCGGAGAATCCGGAGACGCCGTCCGTCAGGCCGCACTGCACGAATCCCTTCTTTTTCACCGCGTCCAGCGTGGGACCGGCCATCGCCGCCTGGGACGCGCAGGCCAGGGCAATCGCGCCGGCCGCAACCATCAATTTCCGCTTCATGTTCTGCTTCTCCTGAGATAGATGGCCGCCCTGGGCTCGTAACCGGGAGCGGCTGAAACCGGGTCCCGCCTTACTGGACCGGCCGCCAGATTAAGGCATGTCCACAGCGTGAACAACGCGCGAATCCCTAGTGAAAACCCGTAAGACGCGGCTTCGGCCGATAACGGCGCCGCGTCCGGTGATCGAACTTTATTGGCGCGGCGCCGCCCCGCCCTGCGCATCCCCCCGTGCCATACTTTTTTTGCGTCTTTGTCCGATAGTCAGCAAAGCCGCAGCCCTTTGAAAAAAGCCGGTCGCGTCACACAAAAACCCGGACGCGCACCGCTAATCGGCCGATTCATGGAGGAGACAAGTCCATGGCAAAAGCAAGCAAGTCGCAGCCCCTTCGCCCGGCGGCCACTGACCGCCGCCAGGCTCTCAGAAACCTGCTCGTCGCCGCGCTGGCCGCGAGCGGTCTGGCCGCCGGCCCCGCCCTCGCGGCCGACAACTGGCCCAGCAAGCCGATCAAGATCATCGTGCCGTACACGCCGGGCGGATCCACCGACATCGTGACGCGCATCGTGATGGAAAAACTGGGGCCACGGCTGAACCAGACCATCGTCGTCGAGAACCGTCCCGGCGCCAACAGCAGCCTGGGATCGGCGCTTGCCGCCAAGGCCGAGCCGGACGGCTACACGTTCCTGTCGATGCTGCCGGCCTACATCATCAACTTCCACCTCTACAAGCTGGGCTACACGCCCGCGGACCTGACGCCGGTCGTGCAGATGGCGGACCTGCCGCTGTTTCTGTTCGTGGCGAACGAGCTGCCGGTCAAGAACGTGGCCGAGCTGGTCGCCTATGCGCGCAAGAATCCGGACAAGCTCACCTATGCGTCCAGCGGCAACGGGTCCAGCGCGCATCTGACCGGCGCCGACTTCGCGCTGCAGAACAAGATCACGATGACGCACGTGGCCTACAAGGGCAGCGCGCCGATCCTCACGGACCTGCTGGGCAATCGCGTGTCCATGGTGTTCGATCCCGTGCTGGTGCCGATGCAGTACGTCAAGCAGAACCGCCTGAAAGCGCTGGCGTTCACGGGCAAGGAACGCTGGCCCACGGAACCGGACGTTCCCACGATGGAAGAAGCCGGCATGCCGGGCTTTGTCACCGGCTCATGGGCCGGACTGATGGCGCCCGCCAACACGCCCAAGCCGATCATCGAACGCATGGCGCGTGAGATCAGCGAGATCGTCAAGGAACCCGACGTGCGGCAGAAGTTTGTGGACGCGGGCTTCTTGCCCGTGGGCGGCACGCCGGCGCAGTTTGCCGAATTGATGAAGAAGGACTCGGCACGCTACGCCGAGATCATCAAGCAGGCCAACATCACCGTGAACTGAGCGGGCCGGGCGCCGCCGCGCCCGCCCCATCGGAGCCCTCCATGATCGACAAGTTCATCGACACCCCCGCGGCCGCCGTGGCGGACATCCACGATGGCGCCACCGTGCTGATCAGCGGGTTCGGCGGCGCCGGCATGCCCACCGAACTGATCCATGCGCTCATCGACCAGGGAGCGCGCGACCTGACCGTGGTCAGCAACAACGCCGGCAACCACGAAACGGGCCTGGCCGCGCTGGTGAAGGCCCACCGCGTGCGCAAGGTCATCTGCTCGTTTCCGAAGGCGTCTCACTCCTGGGTCTTCGACGCGCTCTACCGGGAAGGCCGCATCGAACTGGAATGCGTGCCGCAAGGCACCATCGCCGAACGCCTGCGCGCGGCCGGCGCCGGCCTGGGCGGCTTTTTCACGCCCACCGCCTACGGCACCGAGCTTGCGCGCGGCAAGGAGACCCGCATCATCAACGGCCGCGGCCACGTGTTCGAAGAACCTTTGCATGGCGACTTCGCGCTGGTCAAGGCCGACCGCGGCGACCGCTGGGGCAACCTCACCTACAACATGAGCGCGCGCAACTTCGGGCCCATCATGTGCATGGCCGCCCGGACGACCATCGTGCAGGTGCGCGCCAAGGCCGAACTGGGCGAGCTGCCGCCCGAAGCAGTGGTGACGCCGGGCATCTTCGTCAAGCGCGTGACCGAAGTCCCCAACGCCGCCTTTTCCAGCTGACGCATCCCTTCATGCAGGAGTCCGCATGTTTCGTCCCCTGACCCGCGAAGCCATGGCGCGCCGCCTGGCCCTGGACATCCCCGACGGCAGCTACGTGAACCTGGGCATCGGCATGCCGGTGCTGGTGGCCGCGCATCTGCCCGAAGGCCGCGAGATCGTGCTGCACAGCGAGAACGGCATTCTTGGCATGGGTCCGCCCCCGGCCGAGGCCGACATCAACCTGGACCTCATCAACGCCGGCAAGCAGCCCGTGACGCTGTTGACGGGCGGGTCGTACTTCCATCACGCGGACTCGTTCGCGATGATGCGGGGCGGCCACCTGGACATCTGCGTCATGGGCGGCATGCAGGTTGCGGCCAACGGCGACCTGGCCAACTGGTCGCTCAACAAGCCGGGCGAGGCGCCGGCCGTGGGCGGCGCGATGGACCTGGCCGTCGGCGCGCGCAGCGTGTTCATCATGATGGAGCACAACAGCAAGAACGGCGATCCCAAAATCGTCGAGCGCTGCACCTATCCGCTTACCGGCGCTGGCGTGGTGGATCGCGTCTACACCGACCTCGCGGTCATCGACGTCACGCCGGACGGGCTTGTCGTCCGGGATATGATCGACGGCATGACCCTGACCGAATTGCAGGCGCGCACCGGCGCGCCGCTGCGTGCCGGCTGATGCTGCCGAACCTGCCTCCCCCGGGGTACGCGGCGCCGCCCGCGGCCGAAGACCATCCCGACCAGCTGCGCGGCGATCCGGACTACATGCTGACGCTGGCGCGCGGCCTGCACGTCATACGCGCGTTCGGCACCCGCCGCCATCCCCAGACCGCCGCCGAACTGAGCCGGCGCGCCGGCCTGCCGCGCGCGGTGGTGCAGCGCTGCCTGCACACGCTGATGCTGCTGGGCATGGCCGAACAGCATGGCCGGCTGTACGTGCTGACGCCGCGCATCCTGGGGCTGGGCTATGCGTATTTTTCATCCACGCCATTCGTCTCGCTGGCGCAGCCCGTGCTGGAGGAACTGAGCGCCACCGTGAACGAGACCTGCGCGCTCGCCATCATGGAAGGCCACGAGATGCTGTACCTGGCGCGATCAGAGGTGAATCGCCTGCTGGCCACATCGATGGGTCTGGGAAGCCGCTTGCCGGCGTATTGCACGTCCATCGGGCGCGTGCTGCTGGCAGAGTTGCCCGAGCCCGCGCTGGCCAGGTATTTCGCGGCAACCGACCTGCAGCCCTACACCGAGTTCACGTTGACCACCGAGGCAAAACTGCGCGCGGAACTGGCGCGCATCCGCGAGCAGGGATATGCGGTGGTGGACCAGGAACTGGAATTGAACGTGCGCGCGATCTCGGTGGTCGTGCGTTCGGCCAGCGGCAAGGCGTGCGGCGCCGTGAACGTCAGCGTGAAGGCCGCCCGCGTGCCGCTCGAGCGCTTGCAGGAAGAATTCCTGCCGCCCTTGCGGCAGGCCGTTGAACGGATCGGGGAATTCCTGGCCGCGTGAGCGGCCAGGCTACAGGCCGGTGGTGTCCAGCGTGAAGGCGGCGGCGGCACGGCCGATGCGGTCGTTGACCGCATGCCAGTCGTCGGTGGCGGGCGGCGCCTGCACGATGATGCGCGCATAGCCCTGCCCGTCCAGATCCCGCAGCAGGCCATATAGCGCCTGCGCGTAACGGGCCGGGTCCGCCGGCACCGCTTGCCACCGAACGCGCGCATCGACGGCCGCAGGCTGCGTGCCGTAGGCCACCAGCACCACGCGGCCTTCGGGCAGGTTGCGTCCCAGCAGCACTTCCTGCATGCGTGCGTCGCTTGCCAGTTCCAGCGGCGTGCGCGGCGCGTAATGCGCCTTCAGCGTGCCCGAAGCGCGCGGCGCCGCGGCGTCGGGCGCAAACACCTGCACACCCAGCACGGCTTCGATCTGCGCGGCGCTGATGTGGCCGGGCCGCAGCAGCACGGGCCCCGCGCCCTTGTCCAGGCGCGACAGATCGAGGATCGTGGACTCGATGCCCACCTCCGACGCGCCGCCTTCCAGCACGGGCATGCCGGCCGCGACTTCGTCCGGGAACTCGGTGCGCACATGCTCGGCGCGGGTGGGCGACACTTGCCCGAACTTGTTGGCGGACGGCGCGGCCACGCCGCCCTGGCCGTTCGGCTTGCCGGCGGCAAAAGCCGTCAGCAGCGCCTGCGCCACCGGATGCGAGGGACAGCGAATGCCGATGCTGTCCTGGCCGCCGCTCACCGTGTCCACGATATGCGGCGCCCGCTTGAGGATCAGGGTCAGCGGACCCGGCCAGAACGCGTTGATCAGCAGACGCGCCTCGGGCGGCACGTGCGCCGCCCAATACGACACATCGCCGTCGGGCGCGATATGCACGATGACAGGATGGTTCGACGGCCGGCCCTTGGCCGCGTAGATCTTGGCAACCGCCTGCGGATTTTCGGCGTCCGCGCCCAGCCCGTAGACGGTCTCGGTCGGAAAGGCGGCCAGTTCGCCGTCCAGCATGCGCTGGGCGGCGTGGGCGATTTGCGCGGCGCTGGCGGTGGCGGGCGTGGAGGAGGACATCGGTTTGCCGCTTTATTCGGGCGCCTGCATGCCCAGCGCGGACGCCACGCGGGCGGCATCGTCACGGGCCTGCTGCAGCGTGGCCGCCACGATGGTGACGTGCCCCATCTTGCGGCCGCGCCGCGCCTCGTGCTTGCCGTATAGATGCAGCTTGGCGGACGGCACCGCCAGCGCCGCCGCCCAGTCGGGCTCGCGTTGCGCGGTGTCGGTGTCGTTGGCGTACCAGATGTCGCCCAGGATGTTCAGCATGACGGCCGGGGCCAGGAGGTCGGTGCCGCCCAGCGGCAGGCCGGCCATGGCGCGCGCCTGCTGCTCGAACTGGCTGGTGACGCAGGCGTCGATCGTGTAGTGGCCGCTATTGTGCGGGCGCGGCGCGATCTCGTTGACGATGAGGCTGCCGTCCTTGAGCACGAAGAATTCCACGCACAGCACGCCGTGGTAACCCAGGCCCTGCGCGATGGCTTGCGCGGCCTCGGTGGCGCGCGCCTGGCGTTCGGCGTGGGCGGCGTCCTGCTGCACGGGCGCGGCGGTGGACACCGCCAGGATGCCGTCGCGGTGCACGTTGCGCGCCACGGGAAACACCACGCTGGCGCCGTCAAAGCCGCGCGCCAGCACCACCGAAATTTCATAATCCAGCGGCATCAGCGCTTCCAGCACGCAGGCCACGCCCCCGAACTCGGCGAAGGCCGCGATGGCTTCTTCGCGGGTATCGATGCGCGCCTGGCCCTTGCCGTCGTAACCCAGGCGGGCAACCTTGAGAATGCCGGGGAACAGGGCTTCGGACGCGGCGTGCAAGTCCGCCTCGCTGCGGATGGCGGCGTGCGGCGCAACCGGGATGCCTTGCGCGGCGATGAAGGTCTTTTCCGCGATGCGGTCCTGCACGATCGCCACGGCGTCGCCCGCCGGGCTGACGCGGCAACGGGTCGCCAGCGCGCGCAGGCTGTCGGCGGGCACGTTTTC
>JAEYVD010000658.1 GCA_023432075.1 Pseudomonadota bacterium
CCGGCTTTCCGTGGCTGAACATCGGCTACGCGCAGGTCGACAGCCCCATCGCGGGCTGGGCGCCGCTCGTCGGCGTGCACGGCATGGCGTTCCTGGCAGCGTTTGTCGCGGCCGCCGCCGCGAGCCTCTGGCAGCCCTCCCGCAAGGCCGGTGTTGGCCCGCGCCACGCACTGGCCGCCGGCGTCGCGCTGGCCTTGGCCGGGTCAGGCTGGCCGCTGTCGCGCATCGACTGGTCGGCGCCCGTGGGCGACCCGCTCAACGTGCGCCTCGTGCAGGGCAACATCGGACAATCCCAGAAATTCGACCCGGCGCTTCTCGAACAGAGCGTGCGGCGCCATCTTGATCTGACGGCCATGCCGCCCGCGCCCGGCGTGCCCGCGCCGCAACTGGTGATCCTGCCCGAAACCGTGCTGCCCATCTTCCAGGATCAGCTCGATCCGCGGGTCTGGGAGGTCTGGCGCGACCTGGCCCGCCAGCGCAACACCGTCATCGCGATGGGCGTGCCGCTGCACGATCGCGTTGACGGCCGCGAACGCTACACCAACAGCGTCATCGGCTTTGACGGCGCCACGCCGGTCGAACACCTGCTGGGCGGCACTACCGCCATGCGCTACGACAAACGCCATCTCGTGCCGTGGGGCGAATACGTGCCGCCCGGCTTTCACTGGTTCGTCGAGATGCTCAACATTCCGCTGGGCGACTTCGACCGGGGCGGAGAACGTCAAACGCCCTTTGCCGTCGGCGGCCAGCACATCGCCTTCAACATCTGCTACGAAGACCTCTTCGGCCCCGACCTGCTGCCTGCCTTGCAGCCCGGCCCCAACGGTGAACCAGGCGCGACCATCCTGGTCAACGTCAGCAACCTGGGCTGGTTCGGCGACAGCTGGGCCCTGCGCCAGCACTTGCAGATCGGCCGGCTGCGCACCCTTGAAACCGCGCGTCCGATGCTGACCGCCACCAACACGGGCATCACCGCCGCCATCGATGCAAAGGGTCACGTCGCCGCCCAGCTCGCACCGCTGCAGGCGGGCGTACTCCCGGTCTCGGTGCAAGGCATGACGGGGCTGACGCCCTATGCGCGTTTTGGGGACAAGACCGCGCTCGCGCTGATCGGCTTGGCCCTCATCGCCGCCGTAGGCAGCGCACGCCGCCCGCGCCGCGGCTGATCCCGGCTCACGCAAACAGGTTCGCGGGCAGCGAGCCTGTCTCGTCGGGCGGCGCCAACGGTCCGCTTCCCGCTCCCGTGGTTTCGATCGCCTCGGCAATGGCCTGCATGTCCTCGGCATCCAGTTCCAGCTCGGCCGCGCCGATCACGCCATCCACCTGCGACGCGCTGCGCGCCCCCACAATGGCGCCGGTCACGCCCGGCCACGCCAACGTCCAGGCCGCGGCCGCCGCGGCGACGGTGGCGCCATGCCGCTCCGCAATCGGCTTGAAGGCATCGGCCAGCGCCAGGTTGCGCTCCAGGTCCGGCGAGCGGAAATCCGCGTGCCGCGACCGCCAGTCGTCCGGCGGCAAGGTCCGTGCACGATCGGCGCTGAGCTTGCCGGTCAGCAGGCCCGAATGCATGGGGCTGTACACGATCACACCCGTGCCGTGTGACGCGCACCAGGGAATCAGGTCGCTCGCCGCAGTACGCTGGATCGCCGAAAACGGGGGTTGCAGCGTGTCCACGTGGCCCAGGTATTGGGCGGCTCGCAACTGCGCCAGGTTGTGGTTGGATAGTCCGACAGCACGGACCTTGCCCGCCTGCTTGAGGTCCAGCAATTCCTGCCAGTACGCCTCCAGCGGCGTACCGTCGCCGGCGGGCCAGTGCATCTGGTAGAGGTCGATACGCTCGACGCCCAGCCGCCGCAACGACCCCTCGAGCTCGCGCCGGATGCTGGACGGCGCGCCCGTGCGCCGCGGCATGGCCTGCGGCTGCGCCGCCGACCACGTCAGGCCGCATTTCGTGAAGACATAAGGGCGCTCGCTGGCCGGCATCTGCGCCAGCGCCTGGCGCACGATTTCCTCGGAATGGCCCAGCCCGTACACCGCGGCGGTATCGATCCAGTTGATGCCGCGGTCGACCGCATGCCGGATCGCCTTGATGGACTCGGCGTCTTCCTGCGGCCCCCAGCCGACCGCCCATCCATTGCCGCCCATCGCCCAGGCGCCCAGACCGATGCGCGTGATCTCCATATCCGTACGGCCCAACGCGACGGTGGGAAAGGCGGTGCTGCTCATGGAGAAGTGCTCATGTGTCGATATCCTTGCCGGTTCGCGGCAACTTTCCGTGCGGCTCGCCGCAGGGCGAGCACGTGTAAAAAAACGCGCGCCTCGCAAAAAAAACAGCCGTTTACGATAGCACCCGCACAAGCCGTTGATTTTATTGATTTCTGCATCAATCCACCACGGCTCGCAGCGTGGTTTTCGCGCCAAACAATGCCCTTCCGACGGCTATCCATCCCTCTTTTTTCGCAACTTTTTTGTTTTTTGCCATGAAGCGACTTGCACACCAAATTTAGTTCGTGCATAATCTCGTTTCTTCGCCAACGGCACTAAACAAAACCGGCAACGAAA
>JAEYVD010000694.1 GCA_023432075.1 Pseudomonadota bacterium
AAATGCTTGATGCCAACAAAAAGCAACTGTAGGAAACAAAAAAAATCCTGAACACTTACGTGTCCAGGATTTTGGCTCCCCTTGCTGGACTCGAACCAGCGACCTGCGGATTAACAGTCCGTCGCTCTACCGACTGAGCTATCGGGGATCTGCCAAGACCGAAATTATGAACTAAAAATTCATCGGACGCAAACCCCATCTTTTTCCAGAATTTTTTCACTCCTTGTTTCCCATCGCGAAAAAACTCTGATATGATTTCGGTCTTTCCAGATCGGGCCCCAAAAAAGGCAGCGAACGGGAAAGAAAAAAGATGTTTTGCTTAGCGCTTTCCGGCCTGGTCCAGAAACAAAAGCAAATGGTCTTGCCGGCATAGCTCAGTTGGTAGAGCAGCGCATTCGTAATGCGAAGGTCGTAGGTTCGACTCCTATTGCCGGCACCAGATTTCCAAAAAAGCAGCCCTCTCGGGCTGCTTTTTTCATTTCCGCACCCGCCCCCACCCGCCCCCACCCGCCGCGCCCTCGCCTCACCCGGGAACTCGTGCTGAACACCGCACGTCCAACCTCCTTGGACCACCCCCAGCGGAAAAAACCATGCGCATTCTTCTCGTGGAAGACGACATGATGATCGGCGAAAGCGTATTGGACTGCCTGCGCGCGGAACACTACGCCGTCGATTGGGTCCGGGACGGCAGCGCGGCCGACTCCGCGCTGCGCACCGACCCCTACGACCTTGTCCTGCTCGACCTGGGCCTGCCCAAGCGCGACGGCCTGACCTTGCTGCGCGACATGCGCACGCGCAAGGACCGCACCCCCGTGCTCATCGCCACCGCGCGCGACGCGGTCAGCGACCGGATCGCGGGGCTGGACGCCGGCGCCGACGATTACATCGTCAAGCCCTACGACGTTGACGAATTGCTGGCCCGCATGCGGGCACTGATCCGCCGCAGCGCGGGCCGGGCCGAACCCATCTTCGAACACGAGGGCATCACCATCGACCCGCAGTCTCATGCCGCCATGGTCGATGGCGCGCCGGTCACGCTGACCGCCCGCGAATGGGCGGTGCTGGAACCCCTGATCGCGCGGCCCGGCATGATCTTTTCCCGTGCCCAGCTCGAGGAAAAGCTCTACAGCTGGAAGGACAGCATCAGCAGCAATGCCGTTGAGGTTTATATTCATGGCCTGCGCAAGAAACTGGGTCCGAACCTGATCCAGAACGTCAGAGGCGTCGGTTATGTCATCCCCAAAACATGAGCATTCCGCTTAGCTACTCGCTGAGAGCCAGGCTGCTTTTCTTTCTGCTGGCCGCCATCGCAGTCGGCGCGCTGGTGCAAGGCGCAATCGCCTACCGCAGCACCTTGGCGCAAGCCGACGACATCTTTGATTCGCTGCTGCAGCGCACCGCCCTGTCGCTGGGCACCGGCGACGGATTGCTCAGCACGGGACCGACGCACGCGCGCGGGGCGGGGTCGCCGGTCGCCGACGACCTCATCATCCAGATCTGGACGCCGGACGGCCTGCGGGTCTTCAATTCGCGCTCCCGCCTGCGCCTGCCCAGCCAGATCGTGCTGGGTTTTTCGGACGCCAGACTCGAGGGCGAGACCTACCGCGTGTATTCGCTGGCCACGCCCTTCCAGGTGATCCAGGTGGCGCAGGACATGCGCGTGCGCAAGAACATGGCCAGCGCGCTGGCCCTGCGCACCATCGCGCCGATCGCCGCGGCCGCGCCGCTGCTGATGCTGATCATCTGGTGCGTCGTGAGCTGGTCGCTGCGTCCGGTCAAACGCGCCCGCGCGCAAGTGGCCGCGCGCCAGCCCGAAGACCTGTCGCCCGTGAGCGTGCGGGGGCTGCCCGATGAAATCCGCCCGCTGGTGCAGGAACTGAACCTGCTGCTCGAACGGATGCGCGGCGCGTTTGCCCAACAGAAGCAATTCGTGGGTGACGCGGCGCACGAATTGCGGTCGCCATTGGCGGCATTGCGCCTGCAGATGCAGGCGCTGCAGCGCGCAACCGACCCCGAGGCCCGCCAGGTTGCCGAGCAGCGCCTGGCCGCGGGCATCGATCGCGCCACGCGGCTGGTCGAGCAGTTGCTGTCGATGGCGCGCCAGGAAGGCGCGCAGGCGCAGACGCCGCTTGCGCCCGTGGATATTGCCGACGTGCTGCGCCAGGCCATATCCGAGACCCTGCCGCAGGCGAACGCCAAATCCATCGACATTGCGCTGGACGGCGAGACAGAGGTGCAGGTGCGCGGCAATCGCGATGCGCTGGTGCTGCTTGCGCGCAATCTGCTGGACAACGCGATCAAGCACTCGCCTGCCGGCGGGCGCGTCGGCATCCGCCTGGACCGCACGCCGGACCGGGTCTCGCTGCTGATCGACGACGCGGGACCGGGCATCCCCGTCCACGAACGCGAGCGCGTGTTCGACCGCTTCTATCGCGCCGAAGGCAACACGACGCATGGCAGCGGGCTGGGGCTGGCCATCGCGCGCACCATCGCCGACCGCCACGGCGCCACCATCACTTTGGAAGATCCGCCTGCCGGCCAGGGCCTGCGCGCGCGCGTGGATTTTCCTGCTTAAGTTTCCCCTAAGTGTCGGGCCTGAAGATAGCGCCATGTCCCCAACATGATCGCAGGAGCCGACATGAAGACCACGCAAATCAAACCCTCGCGCCTCATCATGGCGCTGCTGGCCGCCGGCGCCATTGGCGGCGCAGGTGCCACTGCCTTGACCGGCAGCGTTTCGATGGCTGCCGACGCCCCCACCGCGGCTTCGCAGCCGATCAGCGCGTCCGTGCCGCCCAATTTCGCGCAGATCACGCGCGAATCCGGTCCGGCCGTCGTCAACATCAGCGTGAGCGGCACACGCAAGGTGTCCGCCGCCGAGAGCGACGACCCGTTTGCCCAGTTCTTTGGCCAGATTCCCGGCTCTCGCGGCCGCGCGCCGGCGCGTGAAGTGCCGATGCGCGGCGAAGGCTCGGGCTTCATCGTCAGCTCGGACGGCATCATCCTGACCAACGCGCACGTGGTCCAGGACGCCAAGGAAGTGACCGTGAAGATGACCGACCGCCGCGAGTACAAGGCCAAGGTCCTGGGCGCCGATCCGCAGACCG
>JAEYVD010000719.1 GCA_023432075.1 Pseudomonadota bacterium
GCTGGAAATGGCCCGCAAGGGCGTCACGGTGAACACGGTGTCGCCCGGCTATCTGGCCACGCGGATGGTGCAGGCCGTGCCGCCGGAAGTCATGCAGGAAAAGATCCTGCCGCAGATCCCGGTGGGGAGGCTGGGCCAGCCCGAGGAAATCGGCGCGCTGGTCGCTTTCATCTGCAGCGACGCGGCCGGTTTCATGACGGGCAGCAACGTGGCCATGAATGGCGGCCAGCATATGTATTGATGCGCCGCAACGCCGACCTGTTCCTGACCGCGCTGGCCCCGACGATCTGGGGCAGCACGTATGTGGTCACGACGCTGATGCTGCCGCCCGGCTATCCGCTGACGGTGGCCATGCTGCGCGCCCTGCCCGCAGGCCTGCTGCTGCTTCTGTGGGTGCGCACGCTGCCGCAGGGCATCTGGTGGCCGCGCGTCTTCGCGCTTGGGGCGCTGAACTTCTCGGTCTTCTGGGCATTGCTGTTCGTGGCCGCCTACCGCCTGCCCGGCGGCGTGGCGGCTACCTTGGGCGCCATCCAGCCGCTCGTCGTGATCGCGCTTGCCCGGCTGCTGCTGGGATCCCCGGTGCGCGGGCTGTCGGTCGCCGCCGCCCTGGCGGGCCTCGCTGGCGTGGCACTGCTGGTGCTGACGCCCAAGGCGGCGCTGGACACGGTGGGTGTGGCGGCGGGGTTGGCCAGCGCCGTGTCGATGGCCCTGGGCACGGTGCTGAGCCGCCGCTGGCAGCCGCCCGTCTCCGCGCTGGCCTTCACGTCGTGGCAGCTGACGGCGGGGGGGATTCTGCTGATCCCGGCCGCGATCCTGTTTGAAGCGCCCTTGCCGCATTTCACGCCGGTCAACGTTTTGGGCATCGCATGGCTGGGGCTGATCGGCGCGGCGCTGACCTATGTGCTCTGGTTTCGCGGCGTGGCCCGGCTGGAGCCCGCGGCGGTGTCGTCGCTGGGCTTTCTCAGCCCGCTGTCGGCCACGATGTTGGGCTGGGCGATTCTGGACCAGCGCCTGTCGGCGCTGCAACTGGCGGGCATGGCCGTGGTGGTGGGCAGCGTCTGGCTGAGCCAGCGCGCGCAGCGCCAGCCGGCACCGCGGCACGCAAACTGATCCGCTTTTTTCCGCGCTCTCTGAATCTGTACTGTTCGCTGCGCAAGGCCTAACTTGGCGGGGTAGTTCAAACACCCGTCAGCGCCCGCCGCCTCGTGGCGATCCGTCCGCGCTGTCGATGAAAGTCAGGAATACCGTCATGGACAGCGACGCGCTATTGCTCGCACGAATACAGTTCGGCTTCACCATCTCGTTTCACATCGTCTTTCCCGCCATCACCATCGGACTGGCCAGCTACCTGGCCGTGCTCGAAGGATTCTGGCTGCGGACCGGCAAGACGGTCTACCGGGACCTTTATCACTTCTGGACCAAGATCTTCGCCGTCAATTTCGGCATGGGGGTCGTGTCGGGCCTGGTCATGGCCTATCAGTTCGGGACCAACTGGAGCTTTTTCTCCGACTTCGCGGGCAGCGTCACCGGCCCCCTGCTGGCCTACGAGGTGCTGACCGCCTTCTTCCTGGAAGCCGGCTTTCTGGGCGTGATGCTGTTCGGCTGGTCGCGCGTGGGGCCGGGGCTGCACTTTTTCTCGACCATCATGGTGGCGCTGGGCACCCTGGTGTCCGCGACCTGGATTCTCGCCTCCAACAGCTGGATGCAAACGCCCGCCGGATACGAGATCCTGGACGGGCGCGTGGTGCCCACCGACTGGCTGGCCGTGATCTTCAACCCGTCATTTCCCTACCGCCTGGCGCACATGGGCATTGCGGCGTTCCTGGCCACCGCGCTGATGGTCGGGGCGTCCGGCGCCTGGCATCTGCTGCGCGGGGACCGCAGCCCGGCCGTGAAGAAGATGTTTGCGATGGCGATGGGCATGCTGCTGCTGGTGGCGCCGCTGCAGGCCGTGGTGGGCGACTTTCATGGCTTGAACACGCTCAAGCACCAACCCGCCAAGATCGCCGCCATCGAAGGTCATTGGGAGAACGAGCCCGGCGCGGGCGTGCCGCTGACGCTCTTCGGCATCCCCGACATGGCGCGCGAGGAAACGCGCTATGCGCTGAACATCCCGCGGCTGGGCAGCCTGATCCTCACGCACAGCTGGGACGGCCAGTTTCCGGGCCTGAAGTCCTATCCGCCCGAAGACCGGCCCAATTCCACGGTGGTGTTCTGGTCGTTCCGCATCATGGTGGGCCTGGGCCTGCTGATGATCGGCTTGGCGGCGTGGGCGCTGTGGGCGCGCTGGCGCCGCCGTCTGTACGAAGCGCGCTGGCTGCATCGCTTCGCCTTGTGGATGGGGCCTTCGGGCATCGTCGCCATGCTGGCCGGCTGGTATGTCACCGAGATCGGCCGCCAGCCCTGGATCGTGTATGGCGTCATGCGCACCGCCGACGCCGCCACGCCGCATGGACTGGGCGAGCTGACGCTGACGCTGGCGCTGTTTGTGGTCGTCTACCTGTTCGTGTTTGGCGCAGGCGTCTCGTACATGCTGCGCCTCATCCGCATGGGCCCCACTCCCGCGCCGGGCCACGCGCCGTTGTCCGGCGGACCCGGCGAGCCGCGCCAGCCTTCGCGGCCGCTGTCGGCGGCCTCTACCCTCGCGGGCATCTCGCCCGCGCAACCCAAGCATTCCGGAGGCTGACGCCATGGGTGTGGATCTTGCATTGATATGGGCCGTCGTCATTCTGTTCGGCGTGATGATGTACGTCATCATGGATGGCTTTGACCTGGGCATCGGCATCCTCTTTCCGCTGGTGACCGACCCCGAGGAACGCGACGCGATGGTCAACACCGTCGCCCCCGTCTGGGACGGCAACGAGACCTGGCTGGTGCTGGGCGGCGCGGGCCTGATGGCGGCGTTTCCGCTGGCCTACTCGGTGATCCTCAGCGCGCTGCACCTGCCGCTGGTGTTCATGCTGCTGGGCCTGATTTTCCGCGGCGTGGC
>JAEYVD010000770.1 GCA_023432075.1 Pseudomonadota bacterium
CGTCGGCAACGGTGACGCCGGCTTCGGCGCAGGTGTCGCGCGCGGAGCGGTCCAGGACGGTGACGGCCTGCTTGAAGACGGCCTGGCCGTCCATGCGCAGGAAGGGATCGCCCGTGACGTCGCCATAAGCGACGTTGCCGGCCGCGCTCAGGATCTTCATCTGGCTGCCGTCTGCATGCAGTTGCGCGGCCATGATGCCGGGCTTGTCGGACGCCTTGAGCACCACGGCGCCCGCGCCGTCGCCGAACAGCACGCAGGTGCTGCGGTCGTTCCAGTCGAGGATGCGCGAGAACACTTCGGCGCCGATCACCAGCGCGCAGCGCGCGCGCCCCGCGCGGATGAAGCTGTCAGCGGTGGTGAGCGCGTAGACGAAGCCGCTGCACACAGCCTGCACGTCGAACGCGGCCGAGCCCTTGGCGCCGAGGTTGGCCTGCACCAGGCAGGCCGTGCTGGGAAACACGAAATCGGGGGTGGACGTGGCCACGATGACGAGGTCGATTTCGGAAGCGTCGACGCCCGCATCGGCCAGCGCGCGGCGCGAGGCCTCGGTGGCCAGTTGGCTGGTGGTCACCCCACGCTCGGCTAGATGGCGCTGACGGATGCCCGTGCGCTCGACAATCCATTCGTCCGAGGTGGCGATGTCGCGCGTCGCCAGTTCCGCAGCCAGTTCGTCATTCGAAACCACGCGTTCCGGCAGGAAGCTGCCGGTGCCCGCGATCACGGAGTATTTCATTGCGGTATCCATCAAGCGGTATCCCCAGCCACGTTGGGCGACGCCGCCGAGGGGCGATCGCCGGATTGAACGCGCTTGGTAATTTGAGCGACCGTCTGCGCGGTACGCTCCAGCAGTTTACTCACTACGGCTTCGCGGGCGCGTTGCAAGGCAAAACCGAAGGCGTAAACGTCCGCGGAACCGTGGCTCTTGATCACCACGCCGCGCAAGCCCAGCAAGGCTGCGCCGTTGTAGCGGCGGTTGTCCACGCGATTGCGCAGGCGGTTCAGCACAGGCTTGGCCACCGCGCCGGCGATCAGCGTGATCAGATTGCGCTTGAACTCTTCGCGAATGATGCTGGACAGCATCTTCGCCAGTCCTTCGACGGACTTGAGCACGACATTGCCGACAAAGCCGTCGCAGACGACGACGTCGACCGTGCCCTTGAAGATGTCATTGCCTTCGACGTTGCCGTAGAAGTTCAGCGGGCTGCCGCGCAGAAGCTCGGCGGCTTCCTTGACGACTTCGTTGCCCTTGATGACTTCTTCGCCAATGTTCAGCAAACCCACGGTGGGGTTGTCGCGATGGTCCACCGCCTGCGACAGCGCGGCGCCCATGATGGCGAATTGCAGCAGGTGCTCGGCCGTGCAATCCACGTTCGCGCCAAGGTCCAGCACCGTGGTGGCGCGGCCCGTCTGGTTCGGAATGGACGTGGCGATCGCCGGGCGGTCGATGCCGTCCAACGTCTTGAGCACATAACGTGAAATGGCCATCCAGGCGCCGGTGTTGCCCGCGGAAACGCAGGCGTCCGCCCGCCCATCCTTGACGGACTGGGCAGCGAGGCGCATGGAGGAGTCTTTTTTGCGGCGCAGGGCGACCTCGACCGGGTCGTCCATGGTGACGACTTCGGAAGCCGCCACGATCTCAATGCGATCGCGCGCCACGTTGCGGTGCTCGGCGAGCGCCGCTTCGATGGCGTCGGGAAGCCCGACCAACAATAGCCGGGTGTCCGGAAATTGCCGGGCGAACTCGATCGCAGCCGGAATCGTGACGGGCAGACCGAAGTCTCCGCCCATACAGTCTATGGCGATGCGTATCACGGGTGCCAGGTATCAGCGCTCAGCCGAAATGGTCCGAGTACGAGTTCGGCCCGGGGGCCTTATTCGTCGGCCTTGGTCTTCAGGACCTTGCGGCCACGATAGAAGCCGTTGGGGCTGATGTGGTGACGCAGGTGCGTTTCACCGGTGTTGGGTTCGATGGCGGTCGACGGGGCCACCAGAAAATCGTGCGAACGGTGCATACCGCGCTTGGAGGGGGACTTCTTGTTTTGTTGAACGGCCATGATGACTCCTAGAAACGGGGCGCATTGTACGCGATGCGGCCCGATGTTGATCTCAATCTTTGTGCTTCAGTTGTTCCAGCACCGCAAACGGCGACGGACGCTTGACAGCGGGCTCCTCTTCAGGAGCTTCGCTGGCCTTGGCCTGCGCGCCCGGGCATACATCATGCTTGGGCACATACGGAATGCTCAGAATGAGCTCATCTTCGATCTGGGCCAACAGATCAAAATGATGCGAACCCACCACCTTTTCAGGCAGGTGGGCCGCAGAATCCCTTCCTACGCCTTCGTCGTCCTCGTCGTCGTCATCGTCGCCGTGATCGGCAAAGGAATGATCGTCGTCGAGGTCGTCTTCGGATTTGACCAGTTGCAGCACGACTTCGCTGTCCACCGGATAGGCAAACGGCACGTTGCACCGCTGGCACATCACCACCGGATTCGCCCGCACATGCAGGCGCAAAATCGGCTGACCCAACAGCAAGCCGGTCTTGCCTTCTTCGCCTTGCACGGACCAGGTCACAAGCCCGGCTTCGCCCAGCGGTTGCTCGGGCAAGCCGTCAACCACGCGGCCAAGCCGCACCAAGGCGATGGCGCCCTGCGCGCT
>JAEYVD010000810.1 GCA_023432075.1 Pseudomonadota bacterium
GGCCCGCGAGGCGATCGCGGCCGGTTCGCGCATCGACAGCGCACGCATGCTGCCGGTGGTGCAGTGGCAAGCCGCGTTGTCCGGCGGCTTTGCTGACCCCGCACCGCTGGAGGGTGCGGTGTCGAAGGTCGACATCGCCGTGGGCGATCCGATCGTGCCCAGCCTGCTGACGCAGGGCTTGGCGCGCCAGCTCAAGGCGGGCGAACGCGCCGTCGCCATCGCGGTGGACGAGGTCATCGGCGGCGGCAACCGCATCGTCCCGGGCGACATGGTGGACGTGTTCTTCATGATCGACAAAAGCGCCGAGGTGGCGGTGGGCCAGGCGCGGCTGCTGCAGTCGCAGGTGCGTGTGCTGGCCTACGGCAAGGCCTCGGTGGAAGGGCCCGACGAAAAGCCGGCGTTGCAGCAGGGCGGCCCCGGTCAGCCCGCGCGCACGGCGGTGCTGGCGGTGCCGGTGGATCGCGTGAACGAGCTATTGCTGGCCAGCCGCGCGGGCCGTCTGCAGCTGGCGCTGCGGCCGGTGGGGGATGACAGCATGCCGGACGCGACGCTGTTCGCCGCGCGCGGCACGGTGTTGCCGGTGCGTGCCGATCTGACGCCCGCGCAGCGCGAGTCGCTGCGCGCAGGCCCGAACCGGGCTTTTGCCGGCGAGAGTTTGGTGCAACTGGACGGCACGACGGCTGCCGCCTTGGCGCCCGCCGCGCGCGAGCCCGCTGCGCGGAGCGCGGCGCGTCCGCAAGGTTCCGGCGGCGGCCGGACCGTTGAAATCATTCGAGGAGACAAATCCGAGCACGTGCGCTACTGAAAGGGGCCGCGGGCGCACCAGGCGCTGCCCGCGGCGGGACGACTTCCATCATCGGGTCCTGCACTATGAAGAAACTTCAGCGCACCACCATGATCTGCCTTCTGTCGGCCGCCGCGGCGATGGCCAATGAAGGTACCAGCCTGGCACAGACCGCGGCGCCCGCGACCGGCGCGAGCGCACCGGCCGGTGATATTTCCATGGCGGTCAGGGAGCAGCAGACCGTCATGCTTGAGCGTGGCGCGCCCACGCGCATCGCCATCGGCGACCCCGACGTCGCAGAGGTGAAGGTGCTGCCCGCCGCGGCCAATCGCGCGGGCGCCGTGCTGCTTTACGGCAAGAAACCCGGCACCACGCGGTTGCAGGTCTGGACGGCCGGCAACACCGCGCCGCAAATCTGGAACGTGCGCGTGGGCGGCAGCGTGCAAGGCGCGCTGGCAAGCCGCGGCTTGGGCGGCGGCGCCAACGTGGACATCGCGGACGGCCACGCCGTCGTGTCCGGCCATGCGGAGTCGCCCTTGGGGCAGATCGCATCGTCGGTCATCGCGGCCGCCGCCGTGGGCGGCGACAAGAACGTGGTGGATCTGTCCACCGCAGGCGCTGGCGGTGTGGTGCAGGTGGAAGTGAAAGTGGTGGAGGTGTCACGGTCGGTGATGAAGGCGGCCGGCATCAACTTCGCGGCCACGAGCGGCCCCTGGAGCGTGGCCAGCTCCACCGTGCCTCCCAGCCTGGGCGGCGCGCTGGCGTCGGGGTTTTCGCTCTTCTACGACTCGAACAATTTCGCGGCCCGGCTTCGCCTTCTGCAGTCCAATGGCATGGCCCGTGTGCTGGCTGAACCCACGCTGGTCGCCTTGACGGGCCAGAGCGCCAGCTTCCTGGCGGGCGGCGAGCTGCCGATTCCGCAGGCGGGCGGGTTGGGCACCGTCAACGTGACCTTCAAGCCTTTCGGCATCGGCCTGACCGTCACCCCGACCGTGCTGTCGCGCGACCGGATTTCGTTGAAGGTGGCGCCCGAAGCCAGTGAGCTGGACTACACGAACGGCATCGCCATCAACACCAGTGCGGACACCAGCACCATCATTCCGGCGCTGCGCACCCGGCGCGCCGACACGATGGTCGAGCTGGGCGATGGAGAAAGCTTCGTGATCAGCGGCTTGGTGTCGCGCCAGACCAAGGCCATGGTCAACAAGGTGCCCATGCTGGGCGACCTGCCGATCATCGGCGCGTTCTTTCGCAGTGTCGACTATTCCCAGGAGGACACCGAGCTGGTCATTGTCGTGACGCCGCGCCTGGTGCGGCCGATCGCGCGTGGCGTGGCGCTGCCGTTGCCGGGCGCCCGGCAGGAGCAGACGGATACGGCGTTCAACGCCTGGGGCTATTACCTGACCGGTCCGGCGAGCGGTCAGCAGATGCCGGGATTTTCACGGTGACCAATATGAAGACACATGTCAGTGAAGGCGTGGGCCTGCAACATGGCACGCGGTTCCTGTTTTGTTCCCAGGGCAGCACGATTGCCGCGCAATTGGGGCAGGCGTTGGGCGACCTGGGCGTGCTGACCCAGGAATCGCCGCGCATCGAGGAACTGGCGCGGCGCCTGACCGAGCTTGCGCCGCAGGTGGTGTTCCTGGACTTTTCCCTGAGCGACGACGAACCCGGAAAACTGTTCAAGTCCGCCGAACTGGCGCGCCTGCTGGCGCGCATCGCGCCGACGCTGCCGCGCGTGGCGGTGGGATACGTCAGCCAGCCCGAAGGGGCGATCGCGGCTCTGCGCGCGGGCGCCAGCGATTTCGTCGATCCGGCGGTGGCGCCGCAGGAGGTCCGGGACGTGGTGCGGCGTGTGCTGGACCGCCCCTCGATGGGCCGCATGGACGGCACGCGCCGCAGCGTCGTGCTGCTGGGCGCGCGTCCCGGCGTGGGCACCAGCACGCTGGCCGTGCATCTGTCGGGCATGCTTCAGGACCGCCTGAAGGCCGCGCACAGCCAGCGCGCTGCCAAGGCGGCGCGGCCGGCTGGCGAGCCGCTGCCGTTGTCCAGCCGAGTGGCGCTCATGGACCTGGGCTGGCCCGTCGGCGATTGCCAGCTCTACCTGAACATCGGCGGTGATTTCGATTTTGCCGAGGCGGCGCGCAACCTGCGCCGCCTCGATTCCACGCTGCTCGGATCGGCCATGGCGCACACGTCCAATGGCCTGAGCGTGCTGTCGCTGCCGCGCGATCTCGCGCAGATGCGCGAGGTGTCGCAGTCGGATTCGCTGCTGGTGTTCGAACGCATGCGCCAGCATTTCTCGGTGGTCGTGGCCGACGCCGG
>JAEYVD010000818.1 GCA_023432075.1 Pseudomonadota bacterium
CGAAGACGCAAAGCGCGCGGACCCACGCCGCCGACTGCGCGCGCTCGATCAGCACCAGCAGGCACAGTCCCAGGCCCAGCGTCAGCAGCAGGAACATCAGCGACGGCGGGTACTTGGTGATGTTCAGAAAGCTCATGGCGGTATGCAGCGCGTCGTCCTGTATCGACCATTTCTGCGACTGCCCATACCCGTTGATCGCCCGCAGGACCACGAAACCCGCCACGGCCGCCAGCCCCGCCGCCCACAAACGGCGCCGACGCACGGCCGCATCGGCTCCCGGCTGGAACCACGGTCCCGCGGCATAACCCAGCGCAATCACGCCGATCCACGGCAGCAACGGGTACGACGTGCGCAGGCGCAGCGTGTCGCTTACCTCGATCCAGCCGCGATCATGCAGCACCGCCCACGGCACGTGCATGACGTGACCCGCCGCGAAGTGCACGGCATCCAGCGCGTTGTGGCCGGCAACCAGCACCACGCCGGCAGCCACCAGGGCCCAACGCGGCAGCCACAGCAAGGCGGCCAGCGACAGCATGGACAGGCCGATCACCCAGATCACCTGCAGGTACACGACGGACGGCGGAAACTGAAACGTCCACGCAAAGTTCACGGCGATGACTTCGAGCGCAATGAGAAACGCGCCCCGCTTGGCCAGAAACGCCGCGGTGGCGCCCCGGTTGCCGGCCTTGGCGCCATACAGCCAGGCCGAAAGACCGGTCAGGAATACGAACACGGGTGCGCACAGATGCGCGAGCAGACGCGAGAAAAACAGGTCCGGCGGCGTGGCGGACACATCCATCGGGTCGCCGACCTGGTGGTGCAGGAAAAAGGTTTCGCGCACGTGGTCGAGCAGCATGATGACGATGACCAGACCGCGCAGCGCGTCGATGGAACGCAGCCGGGCAGCCGCGGGTTGGGAAATGAGAGAAGTCATGGGGAATGCGGGCAGGCGGCAAGATGTGCCGGGCGAAAAAGGCAGAATAGTAATGTAATAACATTACTATTCCAAGACTTATTGTCCCTTTTTTCATCGCCTGCCCGTCAGGCCCCGTCGCGCCATTGCAGCTGCGCCCGCCTCGCTCCCCGGCGTCTTAACAGGATCTTGAGACACGCCTCCCTAGAATCCGGAACGATTCTCATTGATGCACTCAAGATCGCGATGGCGCAACCACAAAAAACACACACGCAGGGCGTATTGGCCCTGAAAACCTTGGGCATGGCGCTTGGCGCCGCCGCCTCCACCCAGGCCCATGGCCAGACGCCGCCCGCAGACGGCGCTGTCCTCTTGGCGCCTGTCACCGTGCAGGCCGACGCCCCGCCCTTCAAGGCCGACCGCGTCCAGTCCGGAAAATTCACCGAGCCGCTGCTCGATACGCCACAAAGCATCTCGGTTGTCCCGCGCGCGGTGCTGGAGGAACAGCAGGCCAAGAGCCTGCAGGACGTGCTGCGCAACGTGCCGGGCATCACATTCAGTTCGGGCGAAGGCAATCTGGGCTGGGGCGACATGTTCACGATCCGCGGGTTTTCGGCGGAGCAGAGCATCACGGTGGACGGCATCCGCGACGCGGGCCTGTCCAGCCGCACCGACATCTTCAACCTGGAGCAGGCCGAGGTCTTCAAGGGAACGGGGTCGATCGAATCGGGCATCTCGGCCGTGGGCGGCAGCGTCAACCTGGCCAGCAAGGAGGCGCGGTTGGGCTCGTTCTACGCGGTATCCGGCGGATTGGGCACGGATCGCTACCGCCGCATCACCGCGGACCTGAATCAGGAACTGACCGACAGCGCCGCGCTGCGCGTCAATCTCATGCGCCATCACAACGGCGTGGCAGAACGCGACGTGACGGAATTCGACCGGTCCGGCGTGGCGGCGTCGCTGGCGATGGGCCTGGGCGCGCCTACCCGCGTCACGCTGAACTACCTGCATCAGGAAGACGACAACATCCCCGACGGCGGCGTGCCGATCCAGCGCGGAACGGGCGGCAAGCGCATGCCGAATGTGGCGCGCAACGCCTGGTACGGCGATCCTGGCCTGTACACCGAGCAGACGCGCACGGACCAGGCGACGATGAAGGTCGAACACGACTTCACCCGGGCGGCGCGCCTGACCAACATCAGCCGCTGGCAGCAGACCGACCGGATCGGCGTGCTGGCCCCGGCGCGCTTCAATTCCACGTCGCGCACGTCCTACGGTTACGTGGGCGCGGGATCCCTGGTCCAAAGCGCCGACGGAATCGCCTCTTACAGCGGCGTGCAGGCGCTGCGCAACCCCTCGCCTTATGCGCAACTGCGGGGCAATGACTTCGGCACCTCCAAGCGCTACACCATCCTGGCCAACCAGACCAACATGAATCTGGACTTCCATACCGGCGGCATCAAGCATGCCGTGGTGACGGGCGTGGAGTTCTACAAGGAGACGTACGGCGACCACGCGCGCACGATCCGCGCGCCGTCGATCAATCCAGTGATCGACCTGCGCGACACTGGCGGCGCCTATATGGGCGGCGTGGATACGCGAAAGGGCGATTCGGGCGGCCGGGCCGAAGTCTTCAACGCCGGCCTGTACGCCGCGGACACCGTGACGCTCGATCCGCAATGGATGTTGCAAGGCGCGCTGCGCTATGACCGCTACCGCGTCACGCAGACGGCGGGAGCGGCCACGCAGCGCGTGACGGACGGCGCCTTCAGCGGGCGCATCGGGCTGACCTACAAGCCCGTCGAAAACGGCAGCGTCTATGTCTCGTACAGCCAGGCGGCGCAGCCTTCTGCAATGGGGGCATCCACCAACAACAACATCTATGGCGCAACCGGCGCCGACACCTACAAGCCCGCCGTGGCCCGCACCTGGGAACTGGGCACGAAGTGGGACGTGGCGGGCGGCGACCTGTCCTTGACGGGCGCCCTATTCCGGACGGAACTGACTGACTCGTGGGAGTATGGCGACGATGCCACCGACGTGGTGCGCGCCCTGCCCGCCAAGCGCGTGGACGGCATCGAGCTGGGCCTGTCGGGCAACATCACGCCGCGCTGGTCGGCCTTTGCCGGAGTCAGCGCCATGAAAAGCCGCATCACCAAGGGCGCGAACCAGGGCGAAGAAGCCAAGAACGTACCGGACCTGACGTTCAACCTGTGGACCACGTATGCGGCCACGGAAGACCTGTCGCTGAGCTATGGCGCGCAATACGTGGGCAAGCGGCGCTACACGGACAACAAGTACGTGGGCGGCAAGAACAACAACAGTTCTACGGTGTCCGGCCCTTACGGCACGCATCCCGTATGGATCCGCGACGACGAGAAGGCGCCGTCCTACTGGCTGCATTCCGTGGCGGCGCGCTACCGGCTGAACAAGAACGTGACCCTGGGCGTGAACGTGGACAACCTGTTCAACACGTTCTACTACAGCCGCATTGGCGCGTCGCTGGACGGCTTTCAGCTCTATGGCGTGCCGGGCGCGGGACGCACGGCGCTTTTCACGGTAGACGTCGTGTTCTAGGACGCGGGCGCCAGCGTTGGCGCGGGGGTGGGCGCAGACCCAGCCAGGTCCACGCGGAACTGGCTCCCCTGTCCGGGCCGCGACTGCAGCGACACGCGCCAGCCCTGGTGCTCGCAAATGCGCTGGACGAGCGACAAGCCCAGCCCCAGGTTGCCATCGTCAGGCTGTTCGCCGCGCACGAAGGCATTGAAGATGGACGCCTGGCGCTCCACGGCAATGCCGGGGCCGTCGTCCTTGACCTGCACGAAATCCGGCCCTGCCGTGATGACGATGCCAGCCTTTGGGCCGGCATACTGCAGCGAATTACGGATCAGGTTCGACAGCACGGCGCGCAAGAGCGGCGCCGGAAACAGCAAGGCGGGCTCGCCCCCGTCGGCGGACTCCAACGTCAACTGCATGCCGCGCCGCTGCGCCACGGGCGACCAAGCGGCCAACTGGCCGCGCGCGGTGTCCGCGGCGCTTTCGCGCGGAAACAGGCCGGCGGCATCGCCCCCGCGCGCCAGCATCAAATAGGTATCCAGCCGTTCGCCCATGTCGGCGGCGGCCGCTTCGATGCGGGCCAGCCGCGCCAGACCGGCCGCGTCCAGACGCTGTTCTTCGCGCAGCAGTTCGCAGGAACTGGAGATCACCATCAGCGGTGTGCGCAATTCGTGCCCGACATCGGCCGTAAAAAGCTGCTCGCGCCGCAGCGCCTGCTCAAGCTGGTTGTAGGTCGAGTCGAACGCAGCCGCGAGCTGGCCAATTTCGTCCGGCGGATAGTCTTCAGCCAGCCGCGTCTGCGGCGGCTGCGCGCCGCGCGTGTTGACCTGCGCGGCCAGCCGTGCGAGCGGGCGCAGCAGACGGCGGGTGGCCAGGATGCCCAGCGCGAAGGCCAGCGCCAGACTGGCCGCCAGTCCGGTCACCGCGGTCAGGTGCGAAGCCGACTGGTTCTGTTCGTACTCCGTGTAATCGCGCAGCAGCATGTAGCGCTGGCCCTTCAGGTCGTCGACCATCACGTGCCATATGCGCCCGTTGCGCTCGATCTTGTGAAAGCCTGGCGCCAGCGGCCGCAGCCAGTCGGGAAACGCCGCGCCGCCCGGATCGCCATGAAAGAACCGGTTCGGCCGTCCCGGGTCGATGCCTGCCAGAAAATCGCCCCGCACCCGTTCCACCGCCATGCCCATGTCGATGCGTTGCAGGTGGGCTTCCAGCTTGCCCACGCTCCAGACCGACAGCCAGGTCAGAAGCCCCGCCACCAGCAGCGCAAGCCCAAGGTAAGTCAGCACGAGGTGGCGTGCCAGTCCGCGGCGCGCCGGGCGTCTGCCGCGATTAGCCATCGTTGGCGGCCCGCAGCTGGTAACCGATGCCATGCACCGTGTGCAGCAGCGGCGTGTCATAGGGTTTGTCGACCACGTGGCGAATCTGATGAATGTGGGTGCGCAGGCTGTCGCTGTCGGGCGGGGAGTCGCGCCACAGCGCCTCTTCGAGCCGGGTGCGATGGACCACCGCCGGACTGGCGCGCATCAGCAAGGTCAGCAATTGCAGCGGCGACGGCGGCAGGCGCAGCGGCTGACCTGCCCGCGCCAGCGCCAGGGTGCCCGTGTCCAGTGTCAGGTCGCCCACGCGCAGGACTCGGGCCGCGCCCGCCCCGCTGGCGCGATGCAGCAGCGCCTTGATCCGGGCGGCCAGTTCGGCCAGCGCAAAAGGCTTGACCAGATAATCGTCGGCGCCCGCGTCGAATCCCGTCAGCCGGTTATCAAGCGTGTCGCGCGCGGTGACCATGATGACGGGCGTGTTGCACGCCGCCTCGGTGCGCAGCCGGCGGCAAAGCTCGTAACCGTCCAGCCGCGGCAGCATCAGGTCCAGCACGATCAGGTCGAATTCGCCGGTGGCCGCCATCGCATAGCCGCGCTGGCCGTCCTCGGCGCAATCCACGATGTAGCCGCGGCGCGTCAGGTGATG
>JAEYVD010000849.1 GCA_023432075.1 Pseudomonadota bacterium
GAGCCCACGCTGCTGCGGCTGGCGGACCTGGAGCTGGATCTGGCGCGCCGGCGCGCCCAGCGCGGCGGCCAGCGGCTGGACCTGACCGCCAAGGAATTCAGCCTGCTGGCGCTTCTGCTGCGCCGCCAGGGGCAGGTGCTGTCGCGCACCACCCTGGCCGAACAGGTCTGGGACATGAACTTCGACAGCGACACCAACGTCATCGACGTCGCGGTGCGGCGCCTGCGCGGCAAGCTGGACGATCCCTACGCCACGAAACTGCTGCATACCGTGCGCGGCATGGGATACGTGTTGGAATCGCGTCCGGCGGACGGCCACGCCGGATGAGCCGCCCCCGCGTGCAATCCATGCAGACGCGGCTGACGCTGCTGCTGGGCGCCATCGCGCTATTTGTTTCCAGCGTGGCGGGCGCCACCCTTTTCTGGGCGCTCAAGCGCGAAGTCGAGCGCCAGGAGATCACCGAAGTCAGCGGCAAGCTCGAACTCATCGACCACCTGATCGACATGCAGAACAGCGCAAGCGGCCTGCACGACCTGGCGGCCACCTTCGACGACATGCGCGCGGGCCAGGGACAGCTGGGCATCTGGATCGTGGACGCGCAGGGCCAGGCCGTCTACGGCGGCGCCGCGCCCGAAACGCTGGAAACCACGGACGGCCGCCAGGTTCTCTTGCAGACGCCGGATGGTGGACGCATGCGCGGCCTGCGCGTCGCCGTCAACGATCGCATCCTGCCCGGCGCGCAATTGACCGTGGCGGTCAGCACGCGCACCAGTGCGCAATTCCTCTATGCCTACGGCACGGCGCTGGCGCTGATCTGCGCGTTGTGGGTGGGCGCGACAGTCGTTCTGGCCGCCTGGGCCGTGCGGCGCAGCATGGCGCCCGCGCGGCGGCTGTCCGAGCAGGCCGCGGCCATCCAGCCCGACAACCTGGCGCGCCGCCTGCCGCTGCAAGACACCGACCGCGAGCTGCATGAACTGGTGCGGTCCTTCAACCGCACGCTGGACCGGCTGCAAGCCGCCTACCAGCAGATGGAAGGCTTCAATGCGGATGTGGCGCACGAACTGCGCACGCCGCTGGCGACCCTCATCAATGGCACGCAGGTCATGCTGTCCTCGCCGCGCGATGCGGCCGAGCTGCGAGATGCGCTGGAATCCAACCTGGAAGAACTGGAAGACCTGAAGACGCTGGTCAACGACATGCTGTTCCTGGCGCGGGCCGATCGCGGCGAGCGCGCCGCGGACCTGGCGCCGGTGTCGCTGGCCGCCGAAGCCCGGCGGGTGGCCGAATATTACGAGGCCACGCTGGAAGAACACGCCGTGCGCCTGCGCTGCGTGGGCGACGCCACCGTGGCCGCCAACCGGGGACTGGCGCGCCGCGCGCTGGCCAACCTGATCTCCAACGCCATCAAGGCAACGCCGCCGGGCGGCGAAATCGTGCTGACCTGCGCCCCCACCCCCAGCGGCGCGCGGGTCACGGTCCACAACCCTGGCGCACCCATCCCCGCCGCCGACCTGCCGCGCATCTTCGACCGCTTTTTCCGGTCCGGCCAGGCGCGCGCGCCACGCAGCGAAGGTCACGGCCTGGGCCTGGCCATCGTTCGCGCCATCGCGCGCATGCACGGCGGCGGCGTGGACGCGGCGTCCGGCGCCGCTGGCACCGTGGTCGGCATCACCCTCAACGATCCGCCCGCGCCCGCGAACATTACAAAAACGTAATCTGCGCGACAGGATCGGGTCACCCCGGCCTTCCTAAAGTGTCATCACGCCCATTCCCATTGCAAGGATTCTCGTGAAAGGCACCCTGTTACGCACTTCATTCGCCGCGTTGGCGCTCATGCTGTCCGGCGCCGCGTTGGCCGCGGGCGACCATGCGCATGGCGGCCACGCGCCGTCCGCGGCGGCCGCGCCCATCGGCACGCCGGGCGATCCCGCCCGCGTCACGCGCACCATTGAGGTCGACATGACCGACGCCATGCGTTTCACGCCCGCCAGCATCGACGTCAAGGCCGGCGAAACCGTGCGGCTGAACGTGCGCAATTCCGGGAAGATCCGGCACGAACTCGTGCTGGGCACCGACGCCGATCTGCAGGCGCATTACGCCATGATGATGAAGGACCCCGGCATGCGCCACGAGGAACCCAACGCGGTGTCGCTGGACGCCGGCAAAAGCGGCCAGATCGTCTGGCGCTTCGACAAGGCGGGCACGGTGTCGTTCGGCTGCCTGGAGCCGGGCCACTACGGCGCGGGCATGAAGGGCGCCGTCTCGGTGCGGTGATATCACTGCGGACACGCGCCACTCCGCAGCATGCCCTGTCGTATCCTTTAACCGCACGCCCCCTTTATCCCCCGGAGCATCATGAACGTTTCCCGTCTTACGCGCCGCCTTGTCCTCGCCGCGGCCCTCGGCATCCCCGCAATTGCCGCCGCGCAGGCCCCCGTGAAAGTCGAGGTCTGGAAGACCCCTACCTGCGGCTGCTGCGAGGACTGGGTCAAGCACATGCGCGACAACGGCTTTGCCGTGACCACGCATGACGTCGAGGACACCGGTCCCATCCGGCGTAACGCCGGCATGTCCAACTACGGTTCCTGCCACACCGCGATGGTCGAGGGCTATGCGGTCGAAGGCCACGTGCCGGCCAGCGACGTACGCCGCCTTTTGCTCGAAAAGCCCGCCGCAGCGGGCCTGGCCGCCCCCGGCATGCCGCTGGGATCGCCCGGTATGGACGGGCCGGAATACGGCGGACGCAAGACGCCGCACGATGTGGTGCTGGTCGACAAACGTGGCGGCGCCCAGGTTTTTCAGGCTTACAGCTAATGCGGGCCTGAAACAATTCATCCACAACGCTTCAATGGCTACTCCTTGCACCGCAGCAAAAATGGTCCACAATAAATAAAAGCGTTTCTCACCCACCCCTTGGCAGTCATGGCAAAAATCGTCCTGTTCGAGAACATCCACCCGAGCGCCCGCGCCGTCTTCGAGGCCGCCGGCTACACCGATATCGTCACGCATGCCGCGGCCCTGCCGCCGGCGCAATTGCACGACGCCCTGCGCGGCGT
>JAEYVD010000890.1 GCA_023432075.1 Pseudomonadota bacterium
CCGAGCCAAAAAATGCGTTCGCAGTATATCGAACGCGACGTATATACTGCGCGCAATTGGGAGGCTGGCAATGGGAGAAGCAATGCATCCGGCGGTGACCTATCTGATCTACATCGTTTCAGCGCTCGTCATGCTGGGCGTCTTCACGGCGGTCTACACCGCCGTCACGCACTACAAGGAATTCGACCTCATCCGCGAGGGCAACATCGCCGCCGCCCTGTCCTATGGCGGCGCGCTGGTTGGATTCAGCCTCACCCTGTGCTCCAGCATCGCGGTGCACGCCAGCTTCGTCATGTTCCTGGTATGGGGCGTGGCGGCGATGCTGGTGCAGGTCGTCGTGTATGTCGTGGTGGCCAGGGCCATACGCGGCATGAACGACGCCATAGCGGAAAACAACATTGCCATGGGCGGCCTGATCGGCGCGATTTCGCTGGCGGCCGGCATCGTCAACGCCGCCTGCCTGACCTGAGCGCGGCGCGCAATCTCCGATCTGACACGGGAGGACTTTCCATGAGTCTCGGTTCATTCATTCGCAAGCAGTTCATCGATATCCTGCAATGGAACGAGGATCGCGACGGCGTGCTCGCCTGGCGCCATCCGATGCAGGATTTTGAAATCCAGTACGGCGCCAGCCTGACCGTGCGGGAATCGCAGATGGCGGTGTTCGTCAACGAAGGCAAGGTGGCCGATGTGTTCGGCCCCGGCATGTACAAGCTGACGACGCAGACGCTGCCGATCCTGACCTACCTGAAGAACTGGGACAAGCTGTTCGAGTCGCCCTTCAAGTCGGACGTGATCTTTTTCAGCACGCGCCTGCAGCTTGGCCGGCGCTGGGGCACGGCCCAGCCGGTGACGCTGCGCGACAGCGAATTCGGCATGGTTCGCCTGCGCGCGTTCGGCGTGTATTCGTACCAGATCTCCGATCCCGGCAAGTTCTATCGCGAAATCAGCGGCACGCGCGACGTGTACACGGTCGACGACCTGGAGGCGCAATTGCGCAACATGGTCGTGGCCGCCATGACGACGGCCCTGGGCAGTTCCAAGGTGCCCTTCCTGGACATCGCCGGCAACCAGGGCCTGATGTCGCAAAGCATTGCCGAGCAGTTGGCGCCGGTGTTCGACCGCTACGGCGTCAAGCTGGACAACTTCACGGTCGAAAACGTGTCGCTGCCCGAAGAACTGCAGAAGGCGCTGGATACCCGGATTTCGATGGGCATGGCCGGCGACCTGGGCAAGTTCACGCAGTACCAGACTGCGACGTCGATTCCGCTGGCCGCCCAGAACGAGGGCGGCATCGCGGGCATCGGCGCGGGCCTGGCCGCGGGCGCGGCGCTTGGCCAGACGATGGCGCAGGGTCTGGGCGCGGCGCAAGGCCAGCCGCAGCAAACCCCGCAGCAACCCTCCGCGCAGCAGCCGGCCCAACCAGCCGGGCAGGCCGATCCGGTGCAGCGCCTGCAGCAGTTGAAAGACCTGCTGGACAAGGGCCTCATCACGGCGACGGACTACGACTCGGCCAAGGCCGAGGTGCTGAAGAAACTCACCAGTTAAGGCCCCATGCAGCAGGTTCTGTGTCCGCAGTGCGGCGCCCCAGTCAAATTCACGTCCGCGGCCTCCGTCATGGCGGTTTGCGGCGCCTGCCGCAGCACCTTGCTCAAGGATGCCGAGTCGGTCAAGCGCATCGGCGAGGCGGCGGAGGTCCTGGAGGACTATTCGCCGCTGTGCCTGGGCGCGGCGGGCGCGCACGACGGCAAGCGCTTTGACGTCATCGGCCGCATCCAGATGCGCTTTGACGAGGGCTTCTGGAACGAGTGGTACCTGTGGTTCGAGGACGGCACGGACGGCTGGCTGTCGGACGCGTCCGGCCAGTACGCCGTCACGCGGCGGCGCAAGGTCAAGACCGCGCAGGAAATGCCGGCGTTCGACACCATTTCACCCGGCGATGAATTCAAGCTGGACGGCCAGCGCTTCGTGGCGGCGGACGTGCGCGTGAGCCAGGCCGGCGGCGCGCAGGGCGAGTTGCCCTTCGTGCCAGGCGACGGGTGGCAGGCCAAGGTGGCCGACTTCCGGAGCCTGGACGCCTTTCTCACGCTGGACTATTCCGATGGTCCGCAGCCCGAGGTCTACATCGGCAAAGCGTTCGACCTGTCCGCCATGCAGGCGGGCTCGCTGCGCACCCCGGAGCAGGTCGAGGAAACCGCGGGACGCTTTCGCGGCCAGATCAAGGCGTTGGACTGCCCCAATTGCGGCGCGCCGATCTCGTTCGTGGCCGCCATGGCCACGAATGTGGTTTGCCCGTCCTGCGCGGCGGCCGTCGATTGTTCCGGTCCCACCGCCGAGGTCATCGAAAAGGCGCGGCGCGTTGAGAAAATCCGCGCCACGCTCCCGCTGGGTTCGGTCGCCAAGATGGAAGGCGTGGACTACACGCTGATCGGCCTCATGAAATGCGCCGATCCCGACCCCGAAGAACCGTCCAGCTGGACCGAATACCTGCTGTTCAACGCCGCCAAGGGGTTTGTGTGGCTGGTGGAGTCGGACGAGGGCTGGGAGCGGGTGCAGGTCTGCGACACCTGGCCCAGCTACAACAACGCCACCAGTGTGCGCTGGCGCAACCGCGAATACAAAAAGCTGTACGACTACACCTCGCGCGTGGAAATGGCGCTGGGGGCCTTCAATTGGCGCGTCAAGGTGGGCGACAGCACGCAGATCACCGATTACAAGGTCGGCACGCTGAAGCTGACCCGAGAACTGGGCGACAAGGAACTGGGCTGGTCGGCGTCGGCGCCGGTGTCGCCGGCGCAATTGGCGCAGTGGTTCGACCGGCCGGAACTGAACCGCCAGAAGGCCATGCGCGTGTCGTCCGGCAAGGCCGCGGGGGGCTACCGCAAGTGGGCCAAGGGCGCGCTGATCGCGATGGTGTTCCTGAACTTCGGCAATATCTTCGACGGCCGCTTCATTCCGGTGCTGATCGGGATGGCGTTTCTGTGGCTTCCGGCCCTCCTGGCCGACACGCTGATGGGCGAGGACGAATAGATGAAGGGCAAGTTGTTGTACGCCATCTATGCGGTGGTGGTCGTGCTGGCCACCACCAGCGCCAGTTCGCCGGGCGCGCGCCTGGGCGGCGGCGGGAGCAGTAGCAGCAGCAGCTGGGGCAGCAGCTATTCGGGCGGCTCGGGCTGGTCGTCGGGCGGATCCCACAAGTGACCGTGTACGCCACACCCGGGCGTCACGTGCTGGCGGACTTTCGCGGCGTCGCGCCGGGTCTGCTGACCGACGCGCTGGCGCTGGAACGGCAGATGACCGCGGCGGCGCAGGCGGCTGGGGCGCAGGTGCTGAGCGCGCATTTCCATCATTTTGGCGAAGGGGCGGGCGTCACCGGCGTCATCCTGCTCAGCGAATCCCACATCAGCATTCATTCCTGGCCAGAGCACCGCTTCGCGGCCCTGGACATTTTCATGTGCGGGGCCGCCCGGCCCGAGGATGCGCTCGACTTCCTGCGCGCGGCGCTGGCGCCCGAATCCGTCGAGGTCACGACGGTGGCGCGCGGCTAGAAGGCCGCCCGGCAGGCTGGCCATCCTTATTCATTGATATTTCATAAACGCGCCCTGGGCCGAAATTGACGAGCGTTATATACCTAGATATATTTCGATACCGAATCGTTGGTTTCCACAGGAGAAGGACATGCTTCACAAACGCCCGCTCATCGCGCTGACCCTGGCGCTCGCTGCCGCCTGGGGGGGCAATGCCAGCGCGGGGGAACTGGTGGTGTCGGCCGCGGCCAGCCTGACCAACGCATTCAAGGACGTCGCGCAAGGCTTTGAAAAGGAACACCCCGGCACCAAGGTGATCCTGAACTTCGGCGCCTCCGATGTGCTGCTTCAGCAAATCGTGAAGGGCGCGCCCGCCGACGTGTTTGCGTCTGCCGACCAGAAAGCGATGGACAAGGCGATCGAGGAAAAGGCCGTCAAGCCCGCCTCGCGCGTCGATTTTGCCGCCAATGAGATCGTGCTGATCGTCCCGACCGACAGCAAGGCCGGCATCAAGACGCTCAAGGACCTGGAGCGTCCCGAGGTCAAGCGCATTGCCTACGGCAATCCGTCCTCGGTGCCGGTGGGCCGCTACACGCAGGCTGCGCTGCAGGCCCAGGGCCTGTGGGATGCCGTGCAGGCCAAGAGCGTGCTGGCGCAGAACGTGCGCCAGAGCCTGGACTACGTGGCGCGCGGCGAGGTCGACGCGGGCTTTGTGTTCGCCACCGACGCGGCTGTCATGCCGGGCAAGGTCAACGTGGCCGTGCGCGTGCCGTCGCAGACGCCGGTCACCTATCCGATTGCGTTGACCACGCGCGAGGCCGCTGCCAAGGAAGCCGAAAGCTTCGTCAAGTACGTGCTGTCGCCGGCAGGGCAGGCGATACTGTCGCGCTATGGATTCCAAAAGCCCTGAGTGTCTGTTGAATCGTAGTAGGTATCGATGAGTGATCCGGTCTGGGTCCCGCTGCTGCTTTCGTTGAAAGTGGCAGGCTGGGCCACGCTATTGGCGACCGTGGCCGGCACGGCCGCGGCGTACTGTCTATCCCGCTGGCGCTGGCCGGGCCGCGACCTGCTGGACGCCATCCTGACCCTGCCGCTGGTGCTGCCGCCGACCGTGCTGGGCTACTACCTGCTGGTGCTGCTGGGGCGGCGCGGCATCATCGGCGAAACGCTGGCGGGATGGGGCATCGAGCTCGTGTTCACCTGGCAGGGCGCCGTGGTGGCGGCGTCCGTGGTGGCCTTTCCGCTGGTGTTCAAGTCGGCCCGCGCCGCCTTCGAAAGCGTGGATGGCCAGCTTGAAAACGCGGCGCGTGTGCTGGGCGTGGGCGAGGCTGGCGTGTTCTTTCGCGTCACCTTGCCGCTGGCCGCGCGCGGGATCGCCGCGGGCGTGCTGCTCGCCTTTGCGCGGGCGCTGGGAGAATTCGGCGCCACGCTGATGATCGCGGGCAATCTGCCGGGCCGCACGCAGACCCTGTCGGTCGCCATCTACGAGGCCGTGCAGGCGGGCGACGACGCCACTGCCAACATGCTGGTGCTGGTCACGTCCGTGACCTGCATCGTCGTGCTGCTGGCCGCCGGCAAGCTGGTGCCCATCGGCGCGGGCCAGCGCAACGGAGGCGGACGATGAGCATCGACATCCAGGTCCGAAAGCACATGGTGTCCGGCGACCGCAAATTCGAACTCGACGTGCGGTTCAAGTCGGCCGCCAAACGTCTGGCGCTGTTCGGGCCGTCCGGGGCGGGCAAGAGCCTCACACTGCGGGCCGTGGCCGGTCTGCTGCGGCCGGACGCCGGACGCATCGAGATCAACGGACGCACGCTCTTCGACAGCCAGGCCGGCATCTGCCTGCCCGCGCGGTCGCGGCGTGTGGCGTACCTGTTCCAGGACTACGCGCTGTTTCCTCACCTGACCGTGGCGCAGAACATCGCCTTCGGCCTGCGCCGCGGGTGGCTCAATCCGCCCCGGCGCGAGGTGACGCGCGAGGCCCAGCGCTGGGTCGATGCGTTCGAGCTGGGCGCCATCGTCGGCAGCTATCCCAACGAAATCTCGGGCGGGCAGAAGCAGCGCGTCGCCCTGGCGCGCGCCTTGATGCTGCAGCCCGACATCCTGCTGCTGGACGAACCGTTCTCCGCGCTGGACTCGCAGTTGCGCGGCAAGATGCGGCAAGAGCTGGATGCGCTGCAGCGCCAGCTGGACGTGCCGATGCTGCTGATCACGCACGATCCCGCGGACGTCGAGGCGCTGGCCGACGAGGTGTTCGAAGTGCGCGAGGGCAGGGTGGGGCGCCACGACGAGAACGTCGGGCTGTAAAGCGCCGGCGAAACGGCCGCCCGCCCCGGGCGGTTGCGCCTCAGTCGAGCACGCCGAGGATCACGCTGGACGCCTTGAAGATGGCCACGGCCTCGGCGCCGACGCCCAGGTTCAGATCCGCCGCGCTTTCGTTCGTGACGATGGCGGCCAGCGTTGCGCCGCCGTCCATGGCGATCAGGATCTCGCTGTTGACGGCGCCCGGCCGCAGGTCGGTGATGCGCCCCTGCAGCTGGTTGCGGGCCGATAGGCGCAGGCCCGGGCCCGGCGCGCCGACGATGACCGACGACGCCTTGACCAGCGCGATGGCTTCCTTGCCGGGAGCAAGGCCCAATTCTTTGGTGCTTTCGCGCGTGATCGTGGCCGTCACGGTGTGGCCGCCCGCAATGCGCAGCAGCACTTCGTCGTTGACCGCGCCCGCGCGGATCTCGATGACGGTGCCCAGGAATTTATTGCGTGCACTGGTCTTGAGCATGAAACGCCTCATCAGGTCGATGTCGCCGCTGGCATCCAGCCCCGCGCGCGTCAGGTTGTCCATGAACTTGCGGTGTTCGACTTCGAGCGCCCGGAAGGTCGCGATCAGGCCGCGGGCCCGGTCGGTGAGCTGCGTGCCGCCGCCGCCCTTGCCGCCCGCCGCGCGCAGCACCAGCGGTTCGCCCGCCAGGTTGTTCATCGCGTCGATGGCGTCCCATGCGCCCTTGTAGCTCATGCCCACGGCGCGTGCCGCCGCGGTGATCGACCCGGTGGCATCGATCTGCGCCAGGAGGTCGATGCGGTTCTTGCCGCCCCAGGTCTGGGCGCCGGAGCGAAACCAAATTGAGCCGTCGAGTTCAAGCATGGGGGGGTCGGAAGGGATGGCTGGGAGCGACAGGAAGTGTAACGGACCGGGGCGGGGCCGGTGTTTTGGTGGTTGCGAATGAGATTCTGTTGAAACTTTGGTGGCTTCACGGCACTATGTTCTCGCCCTGAACTCACGGAGAGATCGACATGAAAGCGTTGAAAATGCTGACGGCGGGTTCCATGACGGCATTGCTGGCGGCCTGCGCCTCCAGTCCCACGGTCAAGAGCGACTATGACCACCAGGCCAATTTCGCGCAGTATCAGACCTTTGGCTACATGTCTCCGCTGGGTACGGACAAGGCCGGCTACAACACGTTGCTGACCGAACGCCTGAAGAGCGCGGCGCGCGGCCAGATGGAAATGCGCGGGTATACGTACAGCGCCACCAATCCCGACCTGCTTTTGAATTTCGGCGCCAAGCTCCAGCAGCAGACCGAAGTCACGCCCGGCTTCGCGCCCATGGGTCCGTATTACGGCTACCGCACCGGCTTTTACGGCGGCTGGCCCGGCTACGGTTGGGGCGACGACGTTTATCAATACACCGAGGGCACGCTCAGTGTCGACCTGGTCGACGCACGGCGGCGGCAACTGGTCTGGGAGGGCGTCGCCGTCGGCGAAGTCCAGAATCCCGACAGCGCCGGTTCACAGCAGAACGTGGACAAGGTGGTGGCGGAGGTCTTCGCCAAGTATCCGTTCCGCGCCGGCGTCGGCACGCCGCAGGTGCCGGACAAGACCAAGCGCTAGAGGACACCGCATGACCGCCCGCCGCAAGGCCCTGGCCGAAGACACCGGCGATACGCCGTCCTACGATACCGTCGCGCTGGTGCTGCAAGGGGGCGGGGCGTTGGGTTCGTACCAGGCAGGGGTGTACCAGGGCCTGCACGAAGCCGGCATCCGGCCCAACTGGATTTCCGGCATTTCCATCGGTTCGATCAACGCGGCCATCATCGCCGGGTCTCCCGAAGACGAGCGCATCGAGCGCCTGCGCGGCTTCTGGGAAAGCATCTGCCGGCCAACGGGCTTTGCCGGGCTGCCGTGGGGCGATGCCTTGGACGGCATGTTCGAAGGGGTGCCGTTCGGGTTCGGCTCGCCCGCCATGAACGGACAGGTCTCCGCGCTGCAGGCCCTGTTGACCGGCCAACCGGGCTTTTTCAAGCCGCGCTTTCCGCCGCCTTACCTGTTGCGCGGGCGCGGCGCCGCCTCCACCAGCTTCTACGACACGACGCCGCTGGCCGCGACCCTGCGCCAGTTCGTGGACTTCGACCTGCTCAACAGCGGCGCGGTGCGGGCCAGCTTCGGCGCCGTCAACGTGCGTTCGGGCAATTTCGCGTATTTCGACAGCCTGCACGACACGCTGCGGCCCGAGCACATCATGGCCTCCGGCGCCTTGCCGCCGGGGTTTCCGTCGGTGGAGATCGATGGCGAGCACTACTGGGACGGCGGCATCGTGTCCAACACGCCGCTTGCGCAGGTGCTGACCACGGACAACATGCGCGACACGCTGGCGTTCCAGGTCGACCTCTGGCCCGCGCGCGGCCCGCTGCCCACGTCGCTGGAGGAGGTGGCCGAGCGGCAGAAGGATATCCAGTATTCCAGCCGCACCCGGCTTGTCACCGACCAGCTCCGGCGCGTCCTGAAACTGCGGCACGGCTTGCAGCGCCTGCTCGAACGCCTGCCGGAAAGCGAACGCAGCGCGCCGGACCTGGCCGACATCCGCAAGCTTTCCCATACGCCCGCCACCAACATCGTCAACCTTATCTACGAAGCCAAGCATCGCGAGCGCTATTCCAAGGACTACGAGTTCGGCACCGAGGCCATGCGCGAGCACTGGGAGTCCGGCTTGGCGGACATCCGCCACACGCTGGAGAAGCCCGGCATCCTGGCCCGTCCCACGCAGGACAGCTGCTTTGTCACGCACGATATCCATCGCAACGGGACCCATCATTCGTAGCGCGGTCGCGGCTTACCGTCGTTTGCGGGGTCTGCAGGTCGGATTGGTCTGATAGATGCGCGGCGATGGGCTGAAATCCGCGCCGGGCGGGTAGCCTTCCAGGACATTCCGCAACCTTGTTCCGGGACGGGCCGCCCGCGCATGCCAGCGGCCTTCCTGGTGGAGATCCGCCTTGAATGCTTCTGTGCCTGCTCCCTTCCTTGCCGAGCCCCGCCCGCGTCATCCCGCGCGCGACGCCGCGCCCAATGCCGCACGTACCCCTGCACGGACGCAACCGCCCGCCGGCTGGGCGCAGGGCCTTGCCCAAGACCCCGCGGACGGATGGTGGAGCCTGCTCTACTGGGGCTGGACGCTGCAATTGCCGAACGGCGCGCGATTGGACCTGACCGAGGTCGAGCGCGCCTGCTTCGCCTGCCTGGTCAGAAATCCGCAGCGCGAGCTGGTCCGCGACGAAGTCAAGCACCTGCGCGGCGGCATGAACATGCGCTCGCTCAATGTCGCCATCTGCCGGCTGCGCACCAAGGTCCGCCAGGCGGGCGCGCGGTTGCCCCTGCACACCGTGCATGGCGTCGGCTATGCGTTCCTGGGCAATCTCCGGGAGCTCGCCACCGACTAAAAATTGTTGCGCAATTGCTCCCGAAAGTTCCCCCGCACCCCCCGAAAGTACGTGATTTCCCCAATATCTGAGTTACATTACTGGGCTATTCACGTGTCGTTGGTGACGCTTGGTCATGATTTGATCGCTGCTCTTCGGCACGTTCGAATTGCTGCGGTTCCTGACGCGATTTCACGATGCG
>JAEYVD010000052.1 GCA_023432075.1 Pseudomonadota bacterium
CTGCACCCAGCCGTTTTTCGTGAAGGCAAAGCCGGCCAGCAGCTCCCCGAAGTACTCGACCATGTCGTTGCGCTCGGGCTCGCCGTGCACCAGGACGTCCAGGCCCACCTTTTCCTGAAAGCGGATGACTTCTTCGATCTCTTTGCGGATGGCGGTCTCGTATGCGGAATCCGTCAAGGCGCCCGCCTTCCAGTCGCGGCGCAACGCACGGATTTCGGCGGTCTGCGGGAACGAGCCGATGGTCGTGGTGGGATAGGCGGGCAGCCCCAGCTGCTCCTGCTGGCGCGCGATGCGGCCGGCGAACGGCGCGCGGTCGCGTGACACGCCCTTGGCGGCGGCCATGCGCTCGGCCACAGCCGGATTGTGGATGCGTACTGATGCGCGGCGCGCGGCCAGCGCGGCGCGTTGGCCGGCAAGACCCTGCTGCACCGTCGGGTCCGTGGCGCTATCGAGCGCGCGGCCCAGCAGGCTCAGCTCATCGAGCTTCTGGGCGGCAAAGGACAGCCAGCTCTTGAGTTCGGCGTCCAGTTCGGTCTCGTTTTCCAGGTCGACCGGCACGTGCAGCAACGAGCACGACGGGGCCAGCCACAGGCGGTCGCCCAGCTGGCGCGCAAGTGGGGCCAGCGTGGCGATGGCGGCATCCAGGTCGGTGCGCCAGATGTTGCGGCCGTTGATGATGCCGGCGGACAGCACCTGCCCGTCTTTCAGGCCCGCCGCCACGGCGGCCAATTGTTCGGGCGCGCGCACCAGGTCGACGTGCAGCCCCGCCACCGGCAGGGCCTGCGCTGTCGAGAGGTTGTCCTTCAGACCGTCAAAGTAAGTCGCGACCAGCAATTTGACGGCGCTGGCGGACAGCGTGGCGTACACCTGCCCGAAGGCATCACGCCAGGCTTGCGGCAGATCGAGCGCCAGGATGGGCTCATCGATCTGCACCCAATCGACACCCAGCTTGGCAAAACGCGCCAGCACGTCTTCATAAACCGGCAGCAGCGCGGCCAGAAGCTGCAGTTTCCCGGCATCGGCGGCGCCGCCGACAAAGGCGTCGCCCTTGCCCAGGAACAGCCACGTCAGCGGGCCAGGAATGACCGGCTTGACCTCAAGACCCAGCGCCTGGGCTTCCTTGACCTGCTCGAACAGGCTTTCGCGGGCAATGCGGAAGGTCTGGCCGGGCACCAGTTCCGGGACGATGTAGTGGTAGTTGGTATCGAACCACTTGGTCATTTCGCAGGCAGCGGCGGGCTTGCCCGACGGCGCGCGGCCGCGGCCCATGCGAAAGAGCGTGTCCAAAGACACCGGCTCGCTGTCCTTCTGACCGAAGCGCGCCGGCACCGCGCCCAGCAGCGTTGTCCATTCCAGGATCTGGTCATACCAGGCAAAGTCGCCCACCGGCACAAACTTCAACCCGGCCGCGGCCTGAAGCCGCCAATGGCGAGCGCGCAGTTCACGGCCTGTCTCTTCCAGCGCGTCGGCGGTCTGCTTGCCGGCCCAATAGGCTTCGACAGCCCGCTTGAGTTCACGCTGGGCACCGATGCGGGGGAAACCCAAATTATGAATCGTAGTCATGTTTTTGCCGCCATCCATAAAATTTGTTCAAGTGGCGATCATTCTGAGGCCAAACCAAGATGAAGCAAAATCAATGTACGCATTCATAAGATGAGAAAACCTCATAGAATAGGCAACCATGCCAACCCAGCGAGGTTTGGCGCCTGGATCCCGCCCCGGTATCCGCCCCGTCTCAGTCGCCCTCAATGCTAGAAATCCGCCACCTCGAAACACTGACCGCCATCCGGGATGGCGGCAGCCTTCAGGAAGCAGCAGAACGCCTGCACCTGACGCAATCCGCGCTGTCGCACCAACTGCGGGACCTCGAAACCCGCCTGGGTACGCCGCTGCTCAACCGCCGCACGCGACCAGCCCGGCTGACGACGGCTGGCCTGCGAGTCCTGGCCCTGGCCGACGAAGTCCTGCCGCGCATCCGCGCCACCGAACGCGACCTGCAGCGCCTGGCGGCCGGGCGCACGGGCCGGCTGCATCTGGCGATCGACTGCCATTCCTGCTTTCAGTGGCTGATGCCAGCGCTGGACGCCTTCCGCGTGCAATGGCCGGATGTGGCGCTGGACCTGTCCGCGGCGTTCTCGTTCGCTCCCCTGCCCGCGCTGGTGCGCGGCGACCTGGATCTCGTCATCACCTCGGATCCGCAACCGCTGGACGCCGTGGAGTACCTGCCGCTATTCAAATATGAGCTGGTGCTGGCCGTGTCCGAGTCCAACCCGTTGGCAGGCAGCAAATTCATCCTGCCGGAGCAGCTGGCCGACCAGACGCTGATCACCTACCCCGTGGACAAGCAGCGGCTGGACGTCTTCACGGCCTTTCTGGACCCTGCCGACGTGGAGCCCGCCGCGATCCGCAAGGCGGAGCTGACGCCGATCATCGCGCAGCTCGTGGCCAGCAACCGCGGCGTGGCGGCGCTGCCGAACTGGGCGCTGACGGAATACATGAATCAAGGATGGCTGCGGCTTTGCCGCCTGGGGCCGCAGGGCGTGTGGCGCACGCTGTATGCGACCGTGCGCAGCGAGGACACGGACGCCTCGTATATCGACGAATTTCTGACCATTACCCGCGACGTCTGCTTCAAGACGCTGTCGGGCATCAAGTCGGCAAAGTGACGACCGAAGTGAAGACCGCAGTGAAAACCTAAGGAACAACGACGGCCGCAGCGACGCCGGCTGGGTCGCCCCCTGCAGGGAACCACGCCGGCTGGCCGGGCGTCAGTCTTCGTCGCCCTCGCCAAGGATGCGCCGGATGACGTCGTGTGCGAAACCCCGGCTGGCCAGAAAGCGCGCCTGCTTTGCGTAGACCGCGCGATCTTCGGGCTTGGCGCTGAAGCGCTTTTTCCAGACCTCAAGCGCCCGGTCGTACTCGGTGGCCCGAAGCTGGTCGCGCAGTTCCGCGACCTGGTTGTCGTCCACGCCGTGCTGGCGCAGTTCCTGCACGATGCGCGCCGCGCCCTGCCGGGAGGCGCGCCGATGAACCAGGCTTTGGGCGAAGCGTTCGGTGGACAGCCAGCCTTCTTTTTCAAGCGTGTCCAGCACGGATTCGACTTCAGAGGCATCTTCGGCGTAAGCAGCCAGCTTGCGCGCCAGCTCTTCGCGCGCGTGCTCGCGCCGCGATAGATACCCCACTGCCCGCATCTTCAGCGACGGCCCCTTGCGCGCCTGCTTGCCGTCAGACGTTGACGCCTCGCGGGCCACCCGCGCATCGGACGTGCGCCGCAAGCCTTGCGGCTTGGCGACCGTTTCGAATTCGTCGTCCAACCTGGCGCGTTGGCGTTCGGCGGACGCGGGAGTCGATTTCCAGCTCATGCGCATTCCTGCTTGCTAAACAAAACGGCAGGCCCATGTTGGCGCCTGCCGCAGTTTCCCAGCCCAGCCGGGCCGGCGATGGGGCTTGCCCGAACCGCGGCGAGCCCTGTCGAATGCGCCGAAATTACTCGGCGGTGTCTTCCGCCGTGGGCACGAATTCAGCGGCGCGGCTGACGATGCCCTGGTTTTCGCGGACGCGGTTTTCGATCTCGATGGCCATGTCCTTGTGTTCTTTCAGGTATTCGCGGACGTTGTCCTTGCCCTGGCCGATGCGGTTGCCGTTGTAGCTGTACCAGGCGCCCGACTTGTCGACGACATTGGCGGCCACGCCCAGGTCGATGATTTCGCCTTCGCGCGAGATGCCGGCGCCATACATGATGTCGAACTCGGCCTGCTTGAACGGCGGCGCGACCTTGTTCTTGACGACCTTGACGCGGGTTTCGTTGCCCACGACCTCGTCGCCCTTCTTGATGGAGCCAATGCGACGAATATCCAGGCGCACGGACGCGTAGAACTTGAGCGCGTTGCCGCCGGTGGTGGTTTCGGGGTTGCCGAACATGACGCCGATCTTCATCCGGATCTGGTTGATGAAGATGACCATGCAGTTGGTCTTCT
>JAEYVD010000130.1 GCA_023432075.1 Pseudomonadota bacterium
CTTTTAGTACTATCCCCCACAGAAATTCTATACACGCACAAATGTTCGTATATAGAACACAAAGATTTTTCTGGCCAGCCGCGCACAGAAAGGCACCCTCGGACGAGACAGCGTTCCTCCTGGTCCCCGCGTGCCCGCGTGCAAGCAGCAGCCGCAAGCACCAAGCGAGCCATATGGACACTCCCCTCAGAAATCTCGCCGTCATCGGCGCAGGCGCCATGGGCAGCGGCATTGCCGCGCTGTTCGCCTCGAAGGGACTCAATGTCGTTCTGATCGACCCGGTCGACGGCGCCCTGGACCGAGCCCTCAAAACCATCGAACGGCAGTTGAACGTCTACGCGCCCGGTGAAGTCCAGCAGGCCATACAGCGCATCCGCATGGAGCAAGGCCTCGAAGCTGCCGCCGCCAGCGACCTCGTCATCGAGGCCGTCCCGGAGAACCTGGATCTCAAGCGCGGCATCTTTGCCAAGCTCGACACCCTGTGCCCCGCGCACACGATCTTCGCCACCAATACCTCCGGCCTGTCCATCAACGCCATCGCCAGCGCCGTCCAGCGCCGCGACCGCTTCGTCGGCGCCCACTTCTTCACTCCCGCCGACGTCATCCCCCTCGTCGAGGTCGTCCGCAACGACGACACCTCCGAGGACACCGTTGCCAAAGTCATGGCCACCCTGCGGTTCGGCGGCAAACGCCCCGTCCTCGTGCGGCAGGACATTCCCGGCTTCATCGCCAACCGCATCCAGCATGCGCTTGCGCGCGAAGCCATCTCCCTGCTGGAAAAGGGTGTCGCCAGCGCCGAAGACATCGACGAAGTCGTCAAGTGGAGCCTCGGCATTCGCCTGGCCCTGTCCGGCCCCCTGGAACAGCGCGACATGAACGGCATCGACGTTCATTACGCCATCGCCAGCTATCTCTACAAAGACCTCGAGAATCGCACCGAACCGTCCGACCTGCTCAAAAGCAAAGTCGACAGCGGCCACCTCGGCGCCAAGAGCGGCCAGGGCTTCTACACCTGGAGCCCCGAACGCCGCGAGCGCGTCCTGCGCGAGAAAAGCGCCGCCCTTGGCGAACTGGCCGCCTGGCTGAACGGCAAGGCCGGCGGTTCCTGAGCCAGTTCTCAAACATCCACAAAAAGCGCGGCGGCCACGACCGACCGCGCCATCGGGCCACGAGCCCAACCACACAAAGAAAAGCAATCGTCCCGCGCGCCCGCATCGTCACCCGATGACGCGCGCCGCCGGACATAAGAGAACCGCCTTACGGAGTTGTTGGAGGCACCATGAATAAATTGGCTTCATTTTTCACCGAGCTGATGCGCAAGTATCTGCCCGATCCCTTTGTCTTTGCGATCGCGCTCACCTTGCTCACCGTGCTGCTGGCCATGGGCATCGAAGGCCAGAGCATCGGCGACGTCACGCGCGCCTGGGGCAAAGGCTTCTGGAGCCTCTTGGCCTTCACCACCCAGATGGCCGTCATCCTGGCAATGGGTTACGTGCTGGCCACCGCGCCGCTGACCGACCGAATGCTCAACCGCATCGTCAGCCACGTCCACAAGCCGCACACCGCCATCATCGTCGCCACGCTCGTCGGCGGCATCGGCAGCTACCTGAACTGGGGGTTCGGCCTGGTCATCGGCGGCATCGTCGCCAAGAAGCTGGCCCTGAAGGTCAAGGGCGTGCACTACCCCCTGATCATCGCCGCCGCCTACAGCGGCTTCACCATGTACGGTCTTGGCCTGTCGGCCAGCATCCCCGTGCTCGTCGCCACGCCCGGTCACCCCACCGCCGCGCAGATGGGCACCATCCCCCTGTCCCAAACCATCTTCTCCGTGCCCATGCTGATCACCAGCCTGGTCATCATCATCACCCTGCCGCTGCTCAACGCCTGGCTGCACCCCAAGAAGGGTGAAGCCATCGTCGAAGTCGATCCCAACATCGACCGCGACGCCAACGCGTCCAGCGCCGCCGAAGACATGCTGGAAAAGGGCACCCTCGCCTCCAAGCTCAACAACAGCCGCCTGCTCAGCATGCTGATCGGCGCGCTGGGCGTGGCCTATGTCGTCTTTCACTTCATGGACGGCGGCTCGCTGGACCTGAACCTCATCAACTTCATCATCCTGTTCCTGGGCATCATCCTGCTCGGCACCCCGGCCGCCTACGTCGCCAAGCTGACCGAAGGCATCAAGACCATCTCCGGGATCATCCTGCAGTACCCGTTCTACGCCGGCATCATGGCCATCATGGCCGCCTCGGGTCTGGTCACCTCGATCTCCAAGGTCTTTGTCGACGTCGCCACGCCTGAAACGCTGCCGTTCTGGGGCCTGATCAGCTCGTTCGTCATCAACTTCTTTGCGCCGTCCGCTGGCGGCCACTGGGTCATCCAGGGTCCGTTCATGATCGACGCCGCCAAGGAAATCGGCAGCGCGCTCAACCAGACCACCATGGCCGTCATGCTGGGCAACGCCTGGAACGACCTCGTGCAACCCTTCTGGATCCTGCCCGCGCTGGCCCTGTCCAAGCTGAAGCTGCGCGACGTGATGGGCTATACCGTCATCATGATGCTGTGGGTCGGCGTGATCCACATCACCGCAGTATTGGCATGGGGCTATCTGACGCATTGAGCCCCCCCGTACGCGCTTGCGCGCGCCCCCCAGGGGGCGACACCTGCAGACCGGCGGAGCCGGATCTGGCGGTGTCCCCGATCTGGAGCGGCACGAGGGCTATTGTCAAAGCCGTGTTTTTTGAACCGAACGGGAATTGATATGACCAAACCCACCGCATATCTCGTCACCGGCGGCAGCGCCGGGATCGGCGCCGCCATCGTCCGCATGCTGCTCGATGCCGGCCACAAGGTCGTCAACATCGACTACAAGCTGCCCGAGAATCCGCCGGCGGGTCTGGTCTCGTATCAGGCCGATCTGACCGATGAAGCGCGCACGCAGGAAGTCGCCCGCGAAGTCACCAGCGCGTTCAACATTGTCGGCCTCGTGAACAACGCCGGCGCCACGCGCCCCGGCACCGCCGACACCGCCACGCTGGCCGACCTGGACTACGTCGTCAACCTGCACCTGCGCACCGCGCTCATCCTGGTGCAGGCCGCGCTGCCCGCCATGCGCGAAGCCGGCTTTGGCCGCATCGTCAACATGTCCTCGCGCGCGGCGCTGGGCAAGCCGGATCGCGTGGTGTATTCGGCCACGAAGGCCGGGTTGGTGGGCCTGACCCGCACGCTGGCCATGGAACTGGGCGGCGACGGCATCACCGTCAACGCCATCGGCCCCGGCCCCATCGCCACCGACCTCTTCACCAAGAGCAATCCCGCCGGCGCGCCGCAGACCGAGCGCATCATCAACAGCATCGTCGTCAAGCGTTTGGGCACCCCCGAAGACGTCGCACGCGCCGCGATGTTCTTTTTGTCGCCCGACAACGGGTTCGTCACCGGCCAGATGCTGTATGTCTGCGGCGGCACGACGCTTGGCGTCGCACCCATCTGAACGCGGCCGCCATGTCCCTGCCGACCGACCTCGCCATCCGCCCGCGCCGCCTAGCGGCGCAGCAGCGCGTGGTTGATCTGGTCGGCGGCGCGGCGCAGCGGCGGCAGAAAGGCCTCCAGCATCGCCTCGCGCGAAAACCGGTTGGCATGGCCGCTGACGTTCATCGCGGCAATCACGCGGCCGCTGCGGTCGATGATGGGCACCGCCACCGACTGCAGGCCGGGCTCCAGTTCCTGCGCCACGCACGCGTAGCCATCGGCGCGCACGCCGGCCAGCACGCGCTTGATCTCATCGATGTCGGTAACGGTGTCCGCCGTGTAGCGTTGGATCTGGCTCATCGCCAGCACGCGGTCCAGTTCGGCCGGCGGCAGGCCCGCCAGCAGCACGCGGCCCATCGACGTCACCCAGGCCGGCAAGCGGCTGCCCACGGCCAGGTTGATCGTCATCACCTTATGGGTCGACAACCGCAGGATGTAGACGATGTCGGCGCCTTCCAGCACCGACACGGAACACGATTCGCGCGTCAGCTCGGCGACTTCTTCCATGTAGGGCAGCGCCAGGTTCCACAGCGGCGTGCCCGACAGGTAGGCGTAACCGAGCTCCAGGATGCGCGGCGTCAGCGAGAACTTGCGGTCGTCGACGGTGACGTAGCCCAGATGTTCCAGCGTCAGCAGAATGCGGCGCGCGCCCGCGCGGGTCAGGCCCGTCACGGCCGCGACTTCGGACAGCGTCATCTGCGAACGGTCGGGGCCGAAGGCCCGGATCACCGACAGGCCGCGCGCGAAGGATTGCACGTAACTGTCGCTGGGTTGCTGGGGATCTTGCTCGGCCATCCGTCTGGTTCCAAGAGTAAAAGGCCCGCCGCCGGCGAGCCCTGCGTTGCCCCTTGCGGGCGACTCCGAACGATGGAGAGTGCGGCGTGCGGGCATGCCTTGACGCCTTCGCAGTCCCCATGAAACGATGTTCTTCAGAAGAACAAAAGTTCGAAAGAAGAACAAATTATGACACGCCACCTATGAGCGAACATCATGATCTCTAAGCTTGTTGCAAGCGCTGCCGCCGCCCTGGCGGACGTCCCCGATGGCGCCACCGTCATGATCGGCGGCTTTGGCACCGCCGGCCAGCCCATGGAACTGATCGACGCCCTGCTTGAACAGGGCGCCAAGGACCTGGTCATCATCAACAACAACGCCGGCAACGGCACCACCGGCCTTGCGGCCCTCTTGGGCGCCAACCGCGTGCGCAAGATCATCTGCTCGTTTCCGCGCCAGGCGGACTCGCAGATCTTCGACGGCCTGTACCGCAGCGGCAAGTTGGAACTGGAACTGGTGCCCCAAGGCAACCTGGCCGAGCGCATTCGCGCAGCCGGCGCCGGCATCGGCGCGTTCTTCACGCCCACCGGCTACGGCACGCCGCTGGCCGACGGCAAGGAAACCCGCGAAATCAACGGCCGTCAGTACGTGCTGGAGTACCCGCTGCACGCCGACTATGCGCTCATCAAGGCCGAACGCGGCGACCGCTGGGGCAACCTGGTCTACCGCAAGACCGCCCGCAACTTCGGCCCCATCATGGCCAGCGCCGCGCGCGTCGCCGTGGCCCAAGTGCGCGAAATCGTCGAACTGGGCGAGCTGGACCCCGAAACCGTCGTGACCCCCGGCATCTTCGTCAAGCGCGTCGTGCAGATCGCAGGCCAAGCGGCCGCCAAGGAGCAGCAATGAGCACCAAACTGACCCGCGACCAGATCGCCGCCCGCGTCGCGCAGGACATTCCCGAAGGCGCCTACGTGAACCTGGGCATTGGCCTGCCCACGCTCGTCGCCAATCACCTGCCGGCCGGCCGTGAAGTCATCCTGCACACCGAAAACGGCATGTTGGGCATGGGCCCGGCGCCCGCCAAGGGCGAAGAAGACTACGACCTCATCAACGCCGGCAAGCAGCCTGTCACCGAACTGCCCGGCTGCTCGTTCTTTCATCATGCCGATTCGTTCGCGATGATGCGCGGCGGCCATCTGGACATCTGCGTGCTGGGCGCCTTCCAGGTATCGCAGCACGGCGACCTGGCCAACTGGCACACCGGCGCGCCCGACGCCATCCCCGCCGTGGGCGGCGCGATGGATCTGGCCATCGGCGCGAAAGATGTCTTCGTGATGATGGAACTGCAGACCCGCGAAGGCCAGAGCAAGCTGGTCGAGACCTGCACGTATCCGCTGACCGGCGTGCGCTGCGTATCGCGCGTGTACACCGATGTCGCGGTGTTCGACATCAACAAGGACGGCGTGACCGTCACCGACATCTTCGGCGACATGACCGCCGATGAGCTGCTGCGCCTGACCGGCCTGCCGCTGAAGTTTGCGAACTGAAGTCCCTTAATTGCCGATACGCCGCCCCGCCAGCCGGGGCGGCATCATGGAGAGTCCATCATGTTGTTCATGGTTCAAATGCAAGTCAATCTGCCCGTCGACATGCCCGCCGACCGCGCCGACAAACTGAAGGCCGACGA
>JAEYVD010000166.1 GCA_023432075.1 Pseudomonadota bacterium
GATCGGCCTCGGCCACGGCGGCCAGGCGGGCGTGTTCCAGCGCGTCGGTGGCCTGGATGGCGGCGGCCACGGCAGCGAAGTCGGCGTCGCCCGTCTTGATGGCGTCGCGGATCAGCTGCTGCTGCTCGGGCGTGCCCACTTCCATGACGCGGATCAGCGGCAGGGTCGGCTTGCCTTCGCGCAGGTCGTCGCCCACGTTCTTGCCCAGGGCAGCGGCGTCGCCGCTGTAGTCCAGCACGTCGTCGACCAGCTGGAACGCGGTGCCCACATGGCGGCCATAGGCGGCCGCGGCGGCTTCCTGCTCGGGCGTGGCGCCCGCCAGCACGGCGCCCACCTGGGCGGCGGCTTCGAACAACTTGGCCGTCTTGTAGCGCACCACCTGCAGGTAACGCTCTTGCGAGACGTCCGGGTCATGCACGTTCAGAAGCTGCAGCACCTCGCCTTCGGCGATCACGGTGGTGGCTTCGGACAGGATGCTCATGATGCGCATCGAGTCGGCCTCGACCATCATCTCGAACGACCGCGAGTACAGGTAGTCGCCCACCAGCACGCTGGCCGCGTTGCCGAACACCGCGTTGGCGGTTTCACGGCCGCGGCGCAGGTCGGATTCGTCGACGACATCGTCGTGCAGCAGCGTGGCGGTGTGGATGAATTCCACCACGGCGGCCAGCAGCTGGTGGTGGGTGCCTTCGTAGCCCAGGGCACGCGCCACCATCAGCACCATGGCCGGGCGCATGCGCTTGCCGCCCGCCCCAATGATGTAGTCGCCAATCGTGCGGATCAGAACCACATCGGAATTCAGCCGCTCGCGGATAACCGCATCGACGGCTTTCATATCGTCAGCAATGGGGGCAATGAGCGCGGGGAGATTCAAGACGTATCCGACAAGTGTGAAGCGAGCCGCGTGACGGCTCTTACCGCTGGGCCCGCCAGCGGTCGGCGGGGGATTCGACCACGGATTATACGGGGAGTGCGCGGGAAGTCCGGCCGCCCGCGGCCCGGGCCGCGCAGCCCGGCGCCAGACGCCCCACCCGGGTCGGATCCGCGGGCCGGATCAGCGCCCGTGCGGCAGCAGGCCCCGCGCCATCAGGTTCGTGTAGAGCGCACGCACGCCGAAGGTCCAGGGCGGGATTTCCGTGGCCAGTTGCACCTCGTTCACGAGCGCGCCCAGGCGCTCCGAGCCAATGACCACCCGATCGCCGGCCACGTGCGTGAACCCGGTGCCCGGACCTTTGCGATCCTTGGTGGGCGAGAACATGGTGCCCAGGAACAGCATGAAGCCGTCGGGGTACTGATGGTGCGCGCCGTGGGTCTGGCGCACCAGGTCCAGCGGATCGCGGCTGATCTCACGCATGTGGCTGACGCCGTCCAGCGTGAAACCGTCGGGCCCTTCGATATGCAGCGAGACATCGGCGCCCCGCACGCTGTCCAGCGTGAAGCCGCCATCGAACAGCCGGATGAACGGCCCAATGGCGCAGGAACCGTTGTTGTCCTTGGCCTTGGTCAGGAGCAGGGCGCTGCGGCCTTCGATGTCGCGCAGGTTCACATCGTTGCCCAGCGTGGCGCCAACCACCTCGCCCCGGCTGTCGACGGCCAGCACGATTTCAGGTTCGGGATTGTTCCACTGCGACTCGGGCAGCACGCCGATCCGCGCACCGAAGCCCACCGAGGCCATAGGCGGCGTCTTGGAGAAGACTTCGGCATCGGGGCCGATGCCCACTTCCAGATACTGCGACCATTGGCCGCGCTCGACCATTTCGGCTTTCAGGCGGATCGCTTCGGGCGATCCCGGGCGCAGCCGGGACAGATCGGAGCCGATCAGCGCCTGCATGCGCACGCGGATTTCCTCGGCGCGGCCGGCGTCGCCGCCCGCCTCTTCCTCGATCAGGCGTTCCAAGAGGCTGATGGCGAAGGTCACGCCCGCCGCCTTCACCGGTTGCAGGTCGCACGGCGCCAGCAGTCGCGGCCCGTTCGCGCCTTGCAGCGTGGCGTCCATGAGCGCATGCGCGTCACCCAACGACTCGCCCTTCGCCTCGCGCGCCAGCGACACGCGCTCGGGATGGTCCAGCAGGTCGGACACGGTCGGCGCCGTGGCGGTGATGTCGACGACTTCTCCCCCACGCACCACGACCACGCTCGGGCCGCCGACGGGATCGGGCCGCCACACGCGCCCCACAAGCAAAGCGTCGGACAGATCGGCGGGCAGCAGGTTGTTGGGGTTCATGGTGTCTCCTCGCGTTGGTGCCCTGCCGGCGGCGGGCGCGTGTTCTATGCCGGCGAACGGGGCCGGCGGGCCGCAGCCAGTCTAGGAGACTTCATTTATCATGTCCAACATCTTGAATATCTGTCCAATATATTGGAATTATGGCTGCCGATTACGACGTTCCCGCCATACGCCGCACCCACGACATCCTGCGCGTGCTGGCCGGCCGCCCCGCCCCGGTAAAGGCCGCCGAACTGGCCCGCGCCTGCCAGATGCCAAAGAGCACGCTGTATCTGCTGCTGGACTGCCTTGAGCAACGGCGCTGGGTCGAGCGCCTGGATGGGGGATACATCGTCGGACTGGAACTGATGGCGCTGGGCGCCGCGTACCTGCGCCACGACGGGCTTCAGACGGCCTTTCATCAGGCGGCCGGCGCCTTCGTGGCCCGCTGCAACGAGGTCGTGCAGCTGGCCGCGCTCGATGGCTTTGACGTGGTCTATCTGGCGCGGGAGGACGCGCGCCGGCCCGTGCGCCTGGTGTCGGACCTGGGACTGCGGCTGCCCGCGCACGCGTGCGCGCTGGGCAAGGCCCTGTTGGCCAGCCTGCCGCCCGAGGACCTGGCCGCCCGGCTGCCCGAGACGCTGCCCCGCGTCACCGACCGCACGATCGCCGACATCGCGCACTTGCACCGCGAACTGGACGACGTGCGGCGCCAAGGCCTGGCCCATGACCGGGAGGAAGTCGCCACCGGTCTCGTATGCTTTGCAGCCTTCGTCGGCGTGACCCCGCTGGGCAAGCGGGTGGCGGTCAGCACGTCCATTCCCACCGACCGCCTGGACGACGCCCACCGGCAAGCGGCCACTGAGGGCATTCGCCGCGTGGCGCGCGACATTGCACTACGCGTGATTCCGGGCGCCTGAAGCCTTCACGCCACACCTAAGCCCTTAGCCTGCAACAGCTTTTTGACTTTCTAAAAGTCCCAGGCTAATATCTCGGATTCGGTCAGCAATGGCCGAATTACGTCGGTTGTTCGTGCACGCCGCCTGGCATCATCGCAAGTCCTGATTCAGCGGATTTGCGGCTAGTACCAGCACTGGTACGGCAGGCCAGCACGGCATTCTTGCCCAGCAGGGCAGGCAGCACGAACGAACCCATTTACCTATTTAAGGAATACCCCATGTACGCGGTCGTAAAAACCGGTGGCAAGCAGTATCGCGTTGCCGCTGGCGAAAAACTCAAGATAGAACAGATACCGGCTGACATTGGGCAAGAAATCACCCTGGACCAAGTGCTGTCCGTGGGCGAAGGCGACCAACTGAAAGTTGGCACGCCCCTCGTCTCCGGCGCCGTGGTCAAGGCAACGGTTCTTGCGCAAGGCCGCCACGACAAGGTCAAGATCTTCAAGATGCGCCGTCGCAAGCACTATCAGAAGCGTCAGGGCCACCGTCAGAACTACACCGAAATCCGCATCGAAGCCATCACGGCTTAAGAAGCGACTCGGTACCACTTAGCAGGAGCTAAACATGGCACAGAAAAAGGGCGGCGGCTCTACGCGGAACGGACGCGACTCAGAATCGAAGCGTCTGGGCGTCAAGGCATTCGGCGGCGAATTGATTCCCGCTGGTTCGATCATCGTGCGTCAGCGCGGTACTCGCTTCCACGCTGGCGTGAACGTCGGCATGGGCAAGGACCACACCCTGTTCGCGCTGATCGACGGCAAGGTTCAATTCGGCTTCAAGGGCGCATTGAACAAGCAGACCGTTTCGATCGTCGCTGCCGAGTAATCGGTTGGCAAGCCCGCGGACCTCGCGTCCGCGGTCGCATACGGTCTGGGACGCGGTCCGCCGCAGTTCCCGAACGGCAAAAGCCCTGTCGCGTGCGGCAGGGCTTTTTTGTTTGAAGGCATTTGGCGAGTAAGCTCTCTTCTGCCTCCCGGCGGCTCCCCGTGTGGACGCCCGCCCTCACCCACTACACGCGCATACACCATGAAATTCGTAGACGAAGCCACCATTGAAGTGGTCGCCGGCAAAGGCGGCAATGGCGTGGCGAGCTTTCGCCGCGAAAAATTCATTCCCCGTGGCGGCCCCGACGGCGGCGACGGCGGCCGTGGCGGCACCATCTACGCGGTGGCCGATCGCAACATCAACACGCTGATCGACTTCCGCTACGCACGCCTGCACCGCGCCAAGAACGGCGAAAACGGCCGCGGCTCGGACCAATACGGCGCTGCCGCCCCGGACATCACCCTGCGCGTGCCGGTGGGCACGATCATCCATGACGCCGATACCGGCGAAGTCCTGTTCGACCTGAACAAGCACGAACAGAAAGTGGTGCTGGCCGCCGGCGGTCAGGGCGGCATGGGCAACATCCACTTCAAGTCCAGCGTGAACCGCGCGCCCAAGCAATGGACGCCCGGCAAGGAAGGCGAACACCGCTACCTGCGCATGGAACTGAAGGTGCTGGCCGACGTGGGCCTGCTGGGCCTGCCCAACGCCGGCAAGTCGACGCTGATCACCCGCATTTCCAATGCGAAGCCGAAGATCGCGGACTACCCCTTCACCACGCTGCACCCGAACCTGGGCGTCGTGCGCACGTCGCCGTCGCGCAGCTTCGTCGTGGCCGACATTCCGGGTCTGATCGAAGGCGCCTCCGAAGGCGCCGGCCTGGGCCACCTGTTCCTGCGCCATCTGGCGCGCACCCGCGTGCTGCTGCACCTGGTGGACGTGTCCACGCCGGATCCGGACGCCGATCCCGTCGAGCAGGCCGTCGCCGACGCGCGCGCCATCGTCGAGGAACTGCGCCGCTATGACGCCGACCTGGCCGCCAAGCCGCGCTGGCTGATCCTGAACAAGCTGGACATGGTGCCCGACCCCGAGGACACCAAGCGCCGCTTCCTCGAGCTCTACGGCTGGACCGGCCCGGTGTTCGGCATCTCGGGCCTGTCGGGCGAAGGCACGCAGGACCTGATCTACGCGCTGCAGGACTACCTGGACGCCGAACGAGAAAAGGAACAGCTTGCCCAAGATCAGGCCGAAGGCACCTACGTGGCGCCGGATCCCCGCTTTGATGACACGCGCACCGACGCGGACAAGCCGGCGGCGCCGCGCGGCGGTAACGAATAAGCCATAATCGCAGTCCTTCCGATTACGCTTTTTTTCGCCGCAGCCGGCCGCCATCATGTCTGCTGAATCACCTGCCGTTTCCGTCGTCACCCACGCCCAGCGCATCGTCGCCAAAGTCGGCTCATCGCTGGTCACCAACGAAGGCC
>JAEYVD010000184.1 GCA_023432075.1 Pseudomonadota bacterium
ACGATCATTGCCATATTCATCCTGGACCGCGCGGTCGGCCTGGAGAAGCTGTTTGTAGGAAAGGGACGCTGATGACGGAAGAGAAAGAACTGGCGCCGCGCGCGCCCGTGCACCGCGGCATCTACGACGCGGCGGTGATCGGGGGCGGTCTGGTCGGATCGGCGGTGGCCTACGGGCTGCGCCGCGAACTGGACCACGTGGCCGTGCTGGACGAAGGGGACGTGGCCTACCGGGCCTCGCGCGGGAACTTCGGCCTGGTGTGGGTGCAGAGCAAGGGCATGGGCCTGCCGCGCTACGGCGTGTGGACCATGGCGTCGGCCACCGGCTGGCCCCGGCTTGCCGCCCTGCTGCAGGACGAGACCGGGGTCGACGTGCACCTGGAGCAGCGCGGCGGCCTGCACGCGCTCCTGAGCGACGAAGAGGTCGAGGCGCGCACGCGCTTCATGAACACGCTGCTCGCGCAGCCGGGCATGGCGCAGTACGAATGGAAGATGCTGGATCGCGCCGAGGTCGCGGACCTGGTGCCGGGCATCGGACCCGAGGTGCGCGGCGCGACGTGGACGCCGGTGGACGGCATCGCCAACCCGCTCAAGCTGCTGCGCGCGCTGCACATGAGTTTTGCACAGCGGGTTGTGGATTACCTGCCGCAGCGGCCGGCGCAGAGCATCCGTCTGCGTGACGGCGTGTTTGAAATCGCCACGCCCGGCGGCACGGTGCGCGCGCACAAGGTGGTGCTGGCCTCGGGGCTGTCCAACAAGCAGCTTGGCGAGCAAGTCGGTCTTGACGTGCCGGTGCGGCCGCAGCGCGGCCAGATCGTCGTGCTGGAGCGCACGCGCCGCATGCTGGAGACGCCGTTGTCCACACTGCGCCAGACCGACGAAGGCACGTGGCTCATCGGCGACTCGCAGGAAGAGGCCGGCTATGTGGACAACCTGGTTGGCCTGCCGATCCTGGGCACGCTTGCCGACCGCGCCGTGCGCACCCTGCCCGCGTTGCGGGACGTGCGCGTGGTCCGCAGCTGGGCGGCGCTGCGCGTCATGTCCAAGGACGGCTTTCCGATCTATCAGCAATCCGAAACGTGCCCGGGGGCCTTCGTCGCCACCTGTCACAGCGGCGTGACGCTCGCCGCCGCGCACGCGCTCAACTTGGCGCCAATGATCGCCGCCGGCAAGCTGGCCGACGACATGGCGCCTTTCTCGACCCGGAGGTTTCATGTTCAAGCGGCTTGACGAGGCGCAGCGGCAGGCGCAGGGCGCGCCGGTGCGGGTAACGGTCAATGGCGCCGAAATGCTGTGCCGCCAGGGCGACAGCGTGGCGGCGGCGCTCTTTGCGGGCGGCGTGCAGGCCTGCCGCGACACGGCCGTCAACGAGGTGCCGCGCGGCCCCTATTGCATGATGGGCGTGTGCTACGACTGCCTGGTCACCATTGACGGACAAGCGAACCAGCAGGGCTGCATGACGCCCGTGCGGGACGGAATGAAGATCGAGCGCCAGTTGGGCGCGCGCAAGGTGCAGGCATGATCGACACGATGCAATGCGATTTGCTGGTGGTGGGCGCCGGCCCGGCCGGCCTGGCGGCCGCGACACTGGCCGCGAACCTGGGCGTGGATACCGTGCTGCTCGATGAACAGCCCGCGCCCGGCGGCCAGATCTACCGCGCCATCACCACCACCCCGGTCACCGACCGCGGCATCCTGGGTGACGACTACTGGCATGGGGCGACGCTGGTGCCGCCGTTCCAGCAGTCCGGTGCGCGCTACGTGCCGGGCGCGACCGTCTGGGCCGTGGCGCAGCGCACGGCGCCCGAGCCGGCCGAAGGTTTCGAGGTGGCGTACTCGGTGGCGGGCGAGGCGCGCATCGTGCACGCACGCCGCCTGCTGCTGGCCACCGGTGCGCAGGAGCGGCCCTTCCCCGTTCCGGGCTGGACGCTGCCGGGCGTCATCACCGCGGGCGCGGCGCAGATCCTGTTGAAATCATCGGGTGTCGTGCCGTCCGATCGCACGGTGCTGGCCGGTTGCGGGCCGCTGCTGTACCTGGTGGCCTGGCAGTATCTGAATGCGGGCGTGAAGGTCGATGCGCTGCTGGAAACCACGCCGCCGGGACGCATGGGGCAGGCGCTGCCCAAGATATGGGGCTTTCTGCGCTCGCCGTACCTGGGCAAGGGACTGAAACTGCTGCGCGCGGTCAAGGCCGCCGTGCCCATCGTCAAGGGCGTGACGGCGCTGGAAGCGCTGGGCGACGGCAAATTGCAAAGCGTGCGCTACACGGCAGGCGGCGTCACCAAGACATTGCCCGCGGATCAGTTGATGCTGCACCAGGGCGTGGTGCCCAACGTCAACCTGTCGCGCGCGGTGGGCGTGGCGCACCGCTGGAACGACGCGCTGGACTGTTGGGAGCCCGACGTCGACGAATGGGGCACGACGGGGGTGGACGGCATCGGCATGGCCGGTGACGGCGCGGGCATCGCCGGGGCGCTGGCGGCCGAGCATCGCGGCCGGCTGGCCGCTCTGCAGGCCGCGCATCTGCTGGGCCGCATCGACGCCCGCAAGCGCGACAGCGAGGCCGCCGCGCCGCGCGAGGCGCTGGCGCGGGCTGTGCGGGGC
>JAEYVD010000749.1 GCA_023432075.1 Pseudomonadota bacterium
ACCAGGCGCCCAAGCTCGCCGCCGAACCCGGCTTTGCCGACGCCTTCCTGCCGCAAGGCCGCGCGCCGCAAGCCGGCGAATGGTGGCGCTTTCCGGACCAGGCCAAGACGCTGCGCGACATCGCCGAAACCGGTGGTGAAAGCTTCTACCGCGGCGAACTGGCCCGCAAGATCGCGGACTTTGCCAGCAAGACGGGCGGCGCCCTCAGCGCGGTGGACCTCGCCGAGCACCGGCCCGAATGGGTCAAACCCATCTCGCAATCGTTCCGCGACTACGAGCTGCACGAGATCCCGCCCAATGGCCAGGGCATCTCGGCGCTGATGGCGCTGGGCATGCTCGAACAATTCGACCTGGAAGGCATGGGCCGCGACAGCGCCGACTACTACCACGTCAGCATCGAAGCCATGAAGCTGGCATTTGCGGACCTGCACCACCACGTCGCCGACCCGCGCCACATGCGCACCGACGCGCGTGCCCTGCTTGACCGCGCCTACCTGGCCGAACGGGCCCGCCTGATCTCGATGGACCGCGCCAGCGTGCCCACCGCAGGTACGCCGGCTACCGGCGGCACGGTCTACCTGACCGCCGCCGACGCCAGCGGCACGATGGTGTCCTTCATCCAGTCCAACTATCACGGTTTTGGCTCGGGCGTGGTCGTGCCCGGCACCGGCATCAGCCTGCACAATCGCGGCCTGAACTTCGTGTTGAAGCCGGGTCACGCCAACCAGGTTGCGCCGCGCAAGAAGCCGATGCACACCATCATCCCGGCGTTCGTGACGCGCCGCGGCCAGCCCCTCATGTCGTTCGGCGTCATGGGCGGGTCGATGCAGGCGCAGGGCCATCTGCAGATGGTCACGCGTCTGGCGGCATTCGGCCAGAACCCGCAGGCCATGAGCGACGCGCCGCGTTTCCGCGTCGAGAACGGCCCGGTCGTGAACGTGGAATCGCACCTGCCGGCCGACGTGGTCGATACGCTGCGCGCGCGCGGCCACAACGTGGCGGTCGCACCAGTGGACAGCCTGGAGTTCGGCTCGGCGCAGCTCATCTGCCGCCTGCCGCAGGGCGGCTACGTCGCGGCGTCCGACTCGCGGCGCGACGGCCAGGCCGTCGGATTCTGATCTCGCGGGGCACGCCGGACCGGGCGCCAAAGTTCGGCGACAATCCGTGACCGCTCGCGCGCCGGCCGCAAGCCGCGCGCGTCGTCACACGCGTGCAGCGGGGACGGCAGATTCTGCCGCCTCGTTGCCGGAAGGATCGATATGCCCCGCCTGGCCTTGCCGCCTCTTGAACCCCGTTGTGTCGCGCGTAGCGCATCGCGCCGCGCGCGACGCCTACCCGCATTCCTTTCAGCGGCCTGCTGCGCCCTGCTGCTGGCCGCGCCGCCATCGCCGGCGCGCGCCGCGCTTCCGCTGGCCGTGGACGGTCAGCCCTTGCCCTCGCTGGCCCCCATGCTCGAGCGCGTCACGCCCGCCGTCGTGAACATCTCGGCGCAATCCGACGGACAAGCGGCCAACCCGGTGCGCGCGCCCGGCGGCATGCGCCAGAACGTCGGATCGGGCGTCATCGTCGACGCCAGCCAGGGCAACGTGCTGACCAATCACCACGTGATTCGCGGCGCCGCCACCATCCGCGTGTCGTTGCAGGACGGCCGCAGTTTCAACGCCACCGTCGTGGGCAGCGATCCGGACACGGATCTGGCGGTGCTGCGCATCCCTGCGCAAAACCTCCAGGCGCTGGCGTTGTCCGATTCCAGCGATTTACGCGTGGGCGACTTCGTGGTCGCCATCGGCGATCCCTATGGCCTGGGCCAATCCGCATCGTCGGGCATCGTGTCCGCGCTGGACCGGTCCAGCCTGCGCGCCGCCGGCTACCAGAACTTCATCCAGACCGATGCCTCCATCAATCCGGGCAACTCGGGCGGCGCGCTGGTCAATCTGAACGGCGAACTGGTCGGCATCAACACGATGATCTACACGCCGTCGGGCGGCAACGTAGGCATCGGCTTTGCCATTCCGTCCAACCTGGCGGGCGAGGTCATGCGGCAGTTGCTGCAGCACGGGCAGGTGCAACGCGGGGGGTTAGGTCTGGACACGCTGGACATCACGCCGCGCAATGCGCGCCAGCTTGGCCTGGCGCCAGGATCGACGGGCGTGGCCGTCGCCCGCGTGGCGTATGGTTCGCCCGCCCAGAAGGCCGGCATTCAGGCCCGCGACCAGATCCTGTCGATCGACGGCAAGACCATCGGTTCCAGCGCGCAGTTGCGCAACGCCGAAGGGCTGTTGCCGGTGGGCCGCCAGGTGCGCCTGGGGCTGTCGCGCGCGGGCGCGAAGCGGGACGTCGTGCTGCGCATCGAACCGGAACAGAACGAGCGCCTGCATGGCGGCTCGCTGGACGCGCGCTTGAATGGCGTCGAGTTCACCGAAGTGGGTCGCGCGCAGCGCGTGCAGGGCAATGACGGCGCGGCGGTCAGCGCCACCTATCCGGACCGGGGCCCGGTGGCCGCGCGCCTGCAGCGCGGCGACATCGTCATCGGCGTGAACCAGCGTCCCGTCAGCAAGCTGGCGGACCTGCGCGACCTCTTGAGCGGCGCGGGCGCGCAGCCGCTGGTGTTGACGCTGCTGCGCGGCAGATCCGCCTACACGCTGCAAGTGAATTGAAGCCAGCGCCGCCGGGGATTCGTGGCAGAATGGCCCGATCCCGGCCCTGCCGGTCCTTGGGCAAGCGCGCCCGCAACTGCCAACGCGGGCGATTCGCCCGCCCGAAGGAGCATGGATGAACCGCATTCCGACTCACCCTCGCCCGGCATTGGCCGGACTGTTCCTGGCAGCAAGCCTGGCCGCCTCGGCGGCGGCAGCCCAGGACAATGTGCCGCAGATCATGCAGGTGCCGGCAGACAACAGCGTCGCGTGGCGCGCGCCAGCTGAAGGCCTCATCACCTACGAATGCCGGATGATCCAGACCGACGGCGCGCGCTACGCCTGGGTCATCGCAGGCGCCAGCGCCACGCTGGGTGCAGGCCAGGCGGGATCATCGGACCCGCGCGGCACGTACAAGAGTCCGCCTGAAAGCTGGCGGGCCGCCGACGGCTCGACATTGACGGGGATGGAAACCGTGCGCGCGTATGCCGGACCGGACCGGCTGTACGACCAGCTCGTGCTGGCCAACCCATCGGCAGGCGTGGGTGTCTTGACCGGCGTCACCTACATTCAGCGGTTGGTTCGCGCAGGCGGAGGCGTGCCGCAAACGCCCTGCTCGCAGGCCAACAAGGGCGAGAAAACGCAGGTAGGCTATCAGGCCGATTACGTGTTCTGGAAACCGAACTGATGCTGGACGGCGTGACGGGCGTTCTGGCCCGTCGCCCCCATTACGGCGTTACCGACATGCCCTTCTTCAGTGCGTCGACCAGCCCGGGATGCCGGGCTTTTTCTTGCGCCAACGTATAGACCGAAAAGGTCACGACCTTTTTGCCCGACGCCGCGAACAGCGCTGTCAGTTCGGCGGGACGGCCGGACAGCCTGCTGGTTGCATCAAGTTGAAAGACGCCGATGCTGCCGACCTTGAACGCGCCGTCGCCCGTCTTCTTGAACGTGGGGACCGCGGCCTGCTGCTGCGACTGGAAGCCCGCGGCCATCGCCCCCAGCGTGAATGCGTCGTCATCGCCGACGGCCTGTTCAACCGGCACATCGATCACGATGATGGCCTGCATGGTCGCGCGGTTCAGGTAGATCTTGCCCGAGACCTCGGGCGCGGCCGGATCCGACGGAAACTCGGTTTCGGTGAAACCCGCGGGGATGGCGACGTGGAGCTTGCCGTCCAGGACCTGCAGCGGCGGCGGAGGCGGCGGCGGCGCCACCGCAGCGTCCACGGGTGCGCCATTCGGATCCTGCGCAGCGGCGGGGTCGCCGGGCGCTTTGGCATCGGCGGGCTTGGCTTCTGCCGGCTTGGCTTCTGCGGGCTTGGCTTCGGCTGGCTTGGCATCGGCCGGCTTGGCTTCGGCTGGCTTGGCTTCGGCTGGCTTGGCTTCGGTGGGCTTGGCTTCGGCTGGCTTCGACTCGGCAGGCTTGGCGCCAGCCGTCGAGGCATCCTGGGCCTGCGCAGGCGCGGCCGTCGCGGTCAAGGCCAGCGCCAACGCCAAAGTCATTTCCGCGAGGCGAGCGTTGTGCGTTTGCATAGCTATCCGATGTTTAGGCTGAGCTTTCAATACTACAACGCCAACGCGTCCCTTATGGGCAGCGGCCGCGCAATGAGGGATTGTCGGAAGGCTTGGCCGGAGGTCAGCCAGAAATAGCAAAGCCCGCGCCAAGATGCGCGGGCCTTCAGTTTGCCATGATCGGAGTTCGGGTGAGCGGACTGAGAGTGGAGCTAGGGAGGTGGCCGCTTTTTTCGCGTCTGTGGCCGGGTAAGACGCCCAATCCGCTCAGTGCAACCGCGGTGCAGGGCGCAAGCGGCGCGCGCCAGGCGCGCCGCTCATCACGTCTGCCGCTTAGAAGCGATGACGGATACCAACCATGCCGACCGTGCTCTT
>JAEYVD010000290.1 GCA_023432075.1 Pseudomonadota bacterium
AAACGATTGAAAATCGTGACATTTGTGTGCAACATCGCGAATCATCCGGTTTTGCCCTCTGAAGAAAAGTAAGCAAGCGCTCACAGCATAGGATTGGCGCGGGTCGCCAGCGCGCCAGGCGCCGAAAGCCAGTATTGACGGGGATGTTGAGAGGGGATGGGATAACCCTTATTAGGGTTATCCCTTATCAAATTGACGCCGGACGGCGGCTATTTGCGCCAGAAGATCGGGGTGAACAGGACCAGCACGGTCAAGAGCTCCAGGCGGCCGATCAGCATGGCGAAGGTACAGACCCAGATCTGGAAATCCGACAGCACCGCAAAGGTGCCCATGGGCCCCACGGGACCCAGTCCCGGCCCCGTGTTGTTCACGCTGGCAAACACCGCTGAGAAGGCCGTGATGGGATCCAGGCCCGAGAGCAGCAGCAGGCTGGTGAACACGGCGATCGACAGGCCGTAGAACAGCATGAAGGCCAGGACAGACGACATGGTCCGGGTCTCCACCGCCCTGCCGTTGATCCGGACCGGGCTGACGGCATGCGGATGCAGCATCGTCACCAGCTCGTTGCGGGCCTGCTTGATCAGCAGGATGGCGCGGATCATCTTGATCCCGCCGCCCGTCGACCCAGCCGAGGTCGCAAAGCCCGACAGCAGCAGCATCGTGAGCGGGGCAAACAGGGGCCACTGCGCGAAGTCGGTGTTGGCATAGCCCGTGGTGGTGGCCATGGAGATGGTGTTGAACATCCCGTAGCGCAGCGCTTCCAGGGGATCCGTGTAGACGTCCTTGATGAACAGGTAGACCGAGATGATCAGGCCCACCCCCAGCACGACCACCAGATACGGGATGGCCTCCGGGCAGCGCCAATAGGCGCGCGGGCTGCGCTGGCGGAAGGCATTGAAGTGCGTCGCGAAGTTGATCCCGGCGATCAGCATGAACACCATCGCCACCATCTCGACCGCGACGGAGTCAAAGTGCGCGAAGCCGTCGTCCCAGGTGGAAAAGCCGCCCAACCCCATGGTAGTGGCCATGTGGCACCAGGCCTCGAACCAGGACAGGCCGGCTAGCCGGTATGCCACGAAACAGAGGATCGAAAACACGAAGTACACCGCGTACAGGGCCTTGGCCGTGCTGGCGATGCGCGGCGTCAGCCGTTCGTCCTTCATCGGACCCGGGGTTTCCGCCCGGACCACCTGGTGGCCGCCCACGCCCAGCAGCGGAAGAATGGCGACGGCCAGCACCAGGATGCCCATGCCGCCGATCCAGATCAGCGTGGCGCGCCACAGGTTGATCGACGGCGGCAAGGTGTCCAGATTGGTCAGGACCGTGGCGCCCGTCGTGGTCAGCCCGGACATCGCCTCGAAATAGGCCCCGGTGAAGGACAAGGGCAGCCCCGCGCCATGGAAATACAGCAGGAGCGGAATGGCCGCCAGCAAAGGCAGGCCCGCCCACACCGCAGACACCAGCACGAAGCCGTCGCGCGCCCGCAATTCACTGCGGTTGCGCCGGGTCAGCGCGGCCAGGCCGCCGCCAATGCCCACCGAAATGAGAAACCCGTCCCGGAACGCCTCGCGCGCCCCGTCCGCCCCCACATAGGCGATGAACAGCGGGATCAGCATGGTGAGGGCGAACATCACCATGGTGAGGCCCAGGATGTACAGGGTGGCCAGAACGCGCTTCATGAAGGCTTATCCGGCCGCGCGCGGCCCACGCAAGGAGTGAGAGGGGCAGCGCATCAGAAGAAGGACGCCGAGACCTGGAACAGCTTTTCCACGCGCGGCATCTGCTGGCGCGAGGGCACGAAGACGATGACGTGGTCGTCGGTTTCGATGACGGTATCGGCGTCGGGCAGGATGATTTCTTCGCCGCGCACCAGCGCGCCGATGCTGGCGCCCTTGGGCAGGCTGATCTTGCCCACCGCGCGGCCCACCACCTTGGACGTGGAGCGGTCGCCGTGGGCAATGGCCTCCAGGGCCTCCGCCACGCCCTGGCGCAGCCGGTGCACGGCGACCACGTCGCCGCGGCGCACATGGCGCAGCAGTTCGCTCATGGTGGCTTGCGACGGCGACACCGCGATGTCGATATGGCTGCCCTGCATCAGCTCGCCGTACGCCTGCCGGTTGATCAGCGCGATCACCTTGCGTGCGCCCAACCGCTTGGCCAGCAGCGAGGACATGATGTTGTCCTCGTCGTCGCTGGTCAGCGCCAGCCAGGTGTCCATGTCCTCGATGTTTTCGCGCTCGAGCAGCGCCTCGTCGGTGCCGCTGCCGTGCAGGACCAGCACGCTATCCGGCAACTGGGTCGCCAGGTACTCGCAGCGCTTGAGGTCGTGCTCGATGATGCGCACGCTGTACTTTTCTTCGGCGAGCTGGCGCGCGAGCCGCAGGCCGATATTGCCGCCGCCCGCGATCATCACGCGGCGCACGGCCCGCTCGGCGTCTCGCAGCTTGCGTACCGCGCGGCGGGCATGGTCGGAATCCACGACCAGCACGACTTCGTCGCCCGGCGCGATGACCGTGCCGCTGCCCGCGCGCAGGGGACGCCCGCCGCGCAGCACGTCGATCACGCGCGCCTTCACGTCCGGCCAGACGTCGCGCAGCTTGTCGACGGACGAATGCGCCATCGGGCTGCCATGCCCCACCCGGACCGTCACGACGCTGACGCGCCCTTCCGCAAATTCCACGACCTGCAAGGCCTCGGGAAATTCGATCAGGCTGTGCAGGTAAGTGGTGACGCTGCGTTCGGGGCTGATGAGCGCGTCGATGCAGAAGCCTTCTTCGCTCATGAGTTCGGGATGTTCGGGGAACTCGGCTGAGCGGATGCGGGCGATGCGGCGGGGAACGTTGAAGAGCTGGCGCGCAATCTTGCACGCGACCATGTTGGCGGCGTCGGACGCCGCACAGGCGATGAAAAGATCGGTATCGGCGGCGCCGGCGTTTTCAAGCACCGACACCTGCGAGCCGTCTCCCAGGACGACACGCAGGTCAAAGTGTTCTTGCAGGTATTGCAGCTGGGCGGGGGCGGAATCGATGACCGTGATGTCGTTTTGCTCGGACACCAGGTTTTCCGCCACGCTGGTGCCTACGCGACCAGCGCCCATGATCAGGATTTTCATGTGCTGCGCTTGCGCGCCGACTCGATGCCCAATTGCTTGAGCTTGCGATACAGGTGAGTGCGTTCCAGCCCGGTGCGTTCGGACACGCGCGTCATGCTGTGGCTTTCCCTGACCAGGTGGTATTCAAAGTAGATGCGCTCGAACTCGTCGCGCGCCTCGCGCAGCGGCTGGTCCAGCGAGATGCTGCCAAGCTGGCCGTTGGAGGTGGCCGGCGCATCGTTGACCGACACGGCAGCCAGCGCGGCCGGCGGATCGAGTTCGTCTTCCAGCGCGACCACCGGGCTGGCGACCGCCGGATTGGCGGCGGCAGGCGCCGGATGCGGCACGCGGCCCCGTGCCAGACCCGCGGCAACGGTCTTGAGCAGACGCTGCAGCGTGATGGGTTTTTCCAGGAAATCCATCGCGCCGATGCGCGTGGCCTCGACTGCCGTGTCGATGGTGGCGTGGCCGCTCATCATGATGACAGGCATGTCCAGCAAGCCTTGCGAGCCCCACTCCTTGAGCAGGCTGACACCGTCGGTGTCCGGCATCCAGATGTCCAGCAACACCAGATCGGGACGCATGCGAAGACGGGCAGCGCGCGCTTGCGCCGCGTTTTCGGCCAGCTCGACCGTGTGTCCCTCGTCGTAAAGGATTTCCGACAAAAGCTCGCGTATACC
>JAEYVD010000291.1 GCA_023432075.1 Pseudomonadota bacterium
TGCGCAGCATCGTCGGCATGCCGAACATGACCGTCTGCGCCTCCAGTCCGCCCACGCCCCAGCCCAGCACGCCGATGCCGTTGATCATCGGCGTGTGGCTGTCGGTGCCGATCATCATGTCGGGATACAGGGCGATGCCGTCGGGGCCGGGTTGCTGGCAGACCACCGTGGCCAGTTGCTCCAGGTTGATGGTGTGCATGATGCCGGTGCCCGGCGGGTGGATGCGCACATTCGTCAGCGCCTTGGAGGCCCAGCGCAGGAAGCGGTAGCGCTCGGCGTTGCGGCGCAATTCCAGGTCAAGGTTGCATTGCGCCGCATCGGCGCGCGCATAGGCCTCGACGGCCAGCGAATGGTCGACCGACACGTCCACGGGAAGCACGGGGTTCAGGACCGCCGGATCGACCCCGGCCTCGGCCAGCGCGTCGCGCATTGCAGCGATGTCGACCAGCGCGGGGGTGCTGGTCGTGTCGTGCATCAGCACGCGGCCGGGTTGGAAGGCGATCTCCGCTTCGCTGGTGCCGTGGGCCAGCCAGCCGAACAGGGCGGTGACGGCGGCGTCGCGCTCGGCGCCCTGCATGTTGCGCAGCGCGTTCTCCAGCAGCAGCCGCAGCACGATCGGCAGGCGGAAATAGTCCGCGCCGAACCCGGCCGGCAGGTCCAGGCAGGTGTACTGGGCGCCGTCCAGGGGGATGCGTGCACGAGGCAGCGGGGCATTGGTGTTTTCCATAGCTGCCAGTTTTGCATATTGACTGCATAAAATGCAATTAAGGACAAACCCGGCCGCGCAACGACGCTGGCCCCTCAGGAGACAGACCATGCCCCCCATCCGCACCCTCGCCGCTGCCGCGGCCCTGGCGTTCGCCGCCTCATCCCCCTTGCACGCCGCGGACCTCCCGGCCAACCGGCCGATCACCCTGATCGTCCCCTTTGCGGCGGGCGGCGGCGTGGACGGCATGGGCCGGTTGCTGGCCGAGCGGCTGCGCAGCGAACTGCCGCAGGGCGTTGTCGTGGAGAACAAGCCCGGCGCCAGCGGCATGCTGGGCGCGACAGCGGTCGTACGCGCCGCGCCGGACGGCGCCACGCTGTTGCTGGGGTCGGCCGGCGAGACCGCCATCAATCCCCTCGTCTTCAAGACCAAGATGCAGTACCAGCCGGAAAAGGACCTGGCGCCCGTCGCGCTGATCGCGCGTGTGCCGAACGTGCTGGTCGCCAATCCCAAGCTGCCGGTCGCCTCGGTCGAGCAGCTGGTCGCCTATGGCCGCGCGCATCCCGACAAGCTGACGTACGCGACCAGCGGCGTGGGCAATCCGCAGCACCTGAACGGCGAGCTGCTGCAATCGTTGGCGGGCATCAAGATGGTTCACGTGCCGTACAAGGGCGCCGCGGCGCAATTGGTGGACGTGGCCGCGGGCAGTGTGGACCTCACCTTCGTCAGCCTGGCGGGCGCCTTGCCCTTTATCAAGAGCGGCAAGGTCAAGCCGCTGGCCGTGACGTCGGCCAAGCGCGCGTCGTTTGCGCCGGACATTCCAGCGCTGGCCGAGTACGCGCCGCTCAAGGACTACGCGCTGGAAAACTGGTTTGGCGTGTTTGTCCCGGCGGGCACGCCGCCGCAGGTGCAGCAAAAGCTGGCAGCCGCCATCGGCCGCGCGCTGAAGGATGAGAAATTCGTGGCCAGCATCCGCGAGCTGGGCGGCGAAGTGCAGCCCATGAGCCAGGATGACTTCCGGGCATTCATCAAGGCGCAGACGGCGGTGTTTGCCAAGGTCGTGGCCGACGGCAACATCACGGCCGAGAACTGATCGGGACCCGCGCCGGACCGCTGCGTGGTTTGCGGCTACGGCGCGTCGTGCAGCATCAGACTGAGGCTGACGTGTTCGCCGCTGCGCACGCGACTGATCGCCTGGCGCACCGTGACGCGGTAGATGCCCTGCGCGCCTTGCACGGGCCGGTGCGACGTTGCGATCACCGCCGCGTCGCCCAATCCCATCGGCAGCACCATGGGACGTGACTGCATGCGCGGGCGCTGCTCGGTCATGACCAGTTCGCCGCCGGTATGGTCCACGCCGGGCTCGGACAGCAGGATGATCAGCCGCAACGGAAACACGCAGGTTCCCTCGGCGTGCTGCAACAGCGGCTGGTAGCCGTCCGTTGGCAGGCGCTGGATGGCGGACAGGTTGCGCGATTGGCCCGCCAGGCGGTTCTCCTGGGTGTAGGCGGCCAGCGTGTCGGGATACAAGGTGTCCAGATCCAGCGCGGCCGCCCAGGCGCGTGCGGCCGGGAGCAGGCGGGCATAGAGCTCGGCGCGCAAGCGGGCAAGCGGCGCGGGCAAGGGCGCGGGCAGGGGGCCAGACTGCTCGGACGCCAGCGCCAGCGCGCGCGCGTCGTCAGGCGCGTAGAGCTTGGACAGGATCGTCCAACCCTGCGTGTCCAGGTCCTGGGCAACGCGTGTCCAGTCGTAGTGGCCGAGCGGCCGGGAGGCGGGCATGGTCATGGTCAGTTGGTGGTCGAAGCGACAGCTTAGCCACTCCCGGCCGCCCGGGCACTCCGCGGCTTGCTGTCCGGCGGCCATGCCAGCCGGGGGTCAGTTGCCGTGCAGTATGCTTACCCGCTTCATGGACACTCCCTTCGCCGCCCGCAATGACTGATTTTCCCTTTGACGCCGTGTTGTTCGACTGCGACGGCGTGCTAGTCGATTCCGAACCCATCACCAGCCGCGTGTTGACCGAGATGCTCAATGAGCTGGGCTGGGGCATCACGCACGCCGAAACGATGCAGATCTTCACGGGCAAGGCGGTCAAGGACGAACTGCCGCTAATCCAGGCGCGTACCGGCGCCACGATCACGCCAGCGTGGTTCGACCAGTTCCGCCAGCGCCGCAACGATGCGCTGGACCGTGACCTGGTCGAGATTCCTGGCGCGCCCCATGCCGTGCGCGCGCTGCACGATGCGCTGGGCGGACGCATTGCCGTGGCCTCGGGGGCGGACCGGCGCAAGGTCGAGCTGCAACTGGTCAAGGTCGGGATTGCCGACTGCTTCGAGGGCCGCGTCTTCAGCGGTCATGAAATGCCGCGCAGCAAGCCGTTTCCCGACGTGTACCTGGCGGCCGCGCAGGCGCTGGGGGTGGATCCGAAGCGTTGCGCGATCGTTGAAGACACCGTCACCGGCGCGACGGCGGGCGTGGCCGCCGGCGCCACCGTGTTCGGTTACAGCCCGGGCGAACCCGGTCACAGCGGCGCGCAGGCGCTGCGCAGTGTAGGCGTGGCGCAAGTCTTTACCGATATGCGCGAGCTGCCGGCGCTGCTGGCCGGCTGGCAGGCCGCCGCCGCCTGATGCGCAACAGCCGCGCCGCACGCGCGCGTCCGTGCGTGGCGGACTGCCCGCCGCCTGCTATGCTCGGTTTCTCCTCGGATCCAAGGACGCGTCGATGTCGCAAATCTGGCTGGAAATCTGGACGGCAGTGCGCACTGAATTTGCCGATATCCCCGACGTGGCAGAGGCAACGCGCATCGTGCTGCGCTTAAGCATGGCCGTCCTGCTAGGCGGCTTGCTGGGTTACGAACGGGAACGCAGCGGCAAGGCGGCCGGCCTGCGCACGCATATGCTGGTCGCGCTGGGCGCGGCCATTTTCGTGCTGGTGCCGTTGCAGGGCGGCATGGACGTCGCCGACCTGAGCCGCGTGCTGCAAGGCGTGATCGCGGGCATCGGCTTTCTGGGGGCGGGCGCCATCATCAAGCTGGGCGCCGAGCGCGAAATCCACGGGCTGACGACGTCGGCCAGCATCTGGATGACCGCCGCCATCGGCGTGGCCGCGGGCATGGGACGCGAGGCCACGGCTGTCGTCAGCACCTTGATGGCGCTCTTCGTGCTGGCCGTGCTGCGGCGCGTCGAAGCGCGCATTTCCGAAAGCCAGGCGAAGTCCGTGATTTCCACGGACGACAAATAGCCGCCCTGCATAGCAGGCCTGGCCGGATGCCGGTGCCGGTCCGGCACAAGCTTGCCGGGCCGAGCGTCAACTGCCGCCCGACACTTCGATGCACGATCCGCTGGTATAGCCCGCCTCGTCCGAAAACAGCCACATTACCGCCCCGGCCACTTCTTCGACCGTGCCGCCGCGGCGCAACGGAATGACGCTTTTCAGGCGGTCCACGCGGCCCGGTTCGCCGCCGCTGGCGTGCATCTCGGTGTAGATCGTGCCCGGGCGCACCCCATTCACACGGATGCCTTCGGGTGCAACTTCCTTGGTCAGGCCGATGGTCAGCGTGTCCATCGCGCCCTTGGACGCGGCGTAGTCCACGTATTCGTTGGGCGAACCCAGACGGGCCGCGGCCGAGGACACGTTGACGATGGCGCCGCCCTGGCCGCCGTGGCGCGGCGACATCCGCCGCACCGCTTCGCGCGCGCACAGGAATGCCCCGACCACGTTGGTGGACAGCACCCGGTGCAGCCGGGCGGCGTCCATGTCTTCGACGCGCATCTGCTTTTCCAGGATGCCGGCGTTGTTGACCAGCGCGTCGATGCGGCCCAGGCGCTCGTCCAGGGTGCGGAACATGCGCACCACCTGATCTTCGTCGGCCACGTCTGCCTGGATGGCAACCGCCTTGCCGCCGCCGCGCGCGATATCGTCCACCACCGCATGCGCTGCATCGGCATTGGCGTGGTATTTGACGCCGACCGCGTAGCCGCGGCGGGCGGCCAGTTTGGCGATGGCGGCCCCGATGCCGCGGCTGCCGCCGGTAACC
>JAEYVD010000304.1 GCA_023432075.1 Pseudomonadota bacterium
GCCTGGCGCGGGCACGCAAGATCACCATCGCGCCCCTGATCGAGGCCGACTCGCTTCCGCTCATGAAGTCCATCGTCGAACACGAGAAGATGTACACCGTGCTGCCGCTGCACGCCGTCTGGCAGGAAGTGCAGGAGGGTCGCCTGAGCATCGCCGCGCTGCGCGCTCCCACGATGAGCCGCATCATCTCGATGGCGTTCTCGCGATCGAAGGGACCCGGACGCACGGTCACGGAAGTTGCCACACAGATCGAGGCGCTGGTGCGCGAGATCGGCGGCGAAGGCGTCTGGCACGCCAGCCCGTAAGCGGCGTCCACAAGTGGGCTAAGGGTGCGGGTTCAGCGTGGGGGCTCAGCGAGCCCCCGCTTGTATTTATGCAAAGCCGTACAGACGCTCTGGGTTGTCCACCCAGACCTGCTTGCGCAGCGCGTCGTTGCCGAGCCAATCGTGCGCCAGGTCCACCAGCGCGTCGGCGGACGGCGCCGCCGCCCCCATGCGCACGAAGGGCCAGTCCAATCCCCAGAGCACCTGATCCGGATTGGCGGCAGTGAAGGCGTCGTGGATACCGCGCGCGTTTTCATAATCGGGCGCGGCCCCCACGCGGCACACCGTCAGCTTCATCCAGATCCTGCCGTCGGCCAGCAGCCCGCGCAGCAGCTGGAACACCGGATCGGCCTCGCCGCGCGCCGGGACCAGGCTGCCCAGGTGGTCGATGACCAGCGGCAGGTCCAGCTTCGCCAGCGCTGGCAGATGGCGCAAATAGGTATCGCACGGCGCCCACAGCTGCGCGTGCAGGCCGAACTGCTTCATGCGCGGCGCAAGCGCCGCGACCTGATCGAACCCCACGCTACCGGGAAACAGGTTGCCCGCGGGGTCGCGCGCCTCGACGAAGCGCAGGCCGCGCACGCCGCCGTCATGCAAGGCTTGCAACTGCGCATCCGTGACGGACGGGTCCGCCACCGCGATCCCGCGCAGGCGGCCTGCGCCTTCGCGCAGCGCGTCCAGCAAGGCATCCGGGTTCGTGCCATAGGGCGCCGGCTGCACCAGCACCCCGCGCGATGCGCCCAGCGTGTCCAGCATGCGCAGATAGCGCGACGCCGGCGCGTCCGGCGCGGCGTAGGACGAGGGATGCTGCAGGGGAAAACGGTCGTAGGGACCAAAGACATGGCAATGCGTGTCGCACGCGCCCGCCGGCAGGGCTTGGCGCGGCGTCACCGGCATGCGGGGCGTTTCCACGCTGTCGGGCACATAGGCGCGGGCCTGCCCGCCAGCGGCCGGATGACCGGCGGCGCTCATGGCTGGCTCCCGGTCAGAGGCGCAAGCCGGCTCAGCACCGGCGCGCGCGCCTGGCGCGGCGTATCCAGCGGCGGCGGCGCGTCGTCCGGCATCGGGATCTCGTGCGCGTTCAGCGTCATGGACACCATCGTGTAGTAGCCGATCACGGCGGTCAGTTCCACCACGCCCACGGCAGCCCAGCACGCGACCGCCTGCGCATACAGGTCCGGTTCGACCTGACCTGTCTCCTGAATCTGCCGCGCAAACTCGTAGACCACCGCGTCATCGGCGTTGTCGAATACGGGCGTCTCGCGGGCCTGGATTGCGTCCAGCACGGCGTCCGGAATGCCGGCGGCACGCGCCGCCTGCGCATGGATGTGCCATTCGATCTGGCTGTTCCAGCGACGCGCCGTCACCACAATGGCCAGTTCGCTGACGCGCGGCGCCAGGCTGGTGCCAAAACGCAGCAGCGCGCCCAGCGCCTGCCAGCGCTCGGCCAGTTCCGGGCTGTGCAGCGCGGCGCGCAAGGGGCCGACAAGGCGTCCGCGCGGACCGGAGACGATCTTCTCGTACACGCGCTTCTGGTCGTCGGTCATGGTGTCTGGCGTGGGCAGCGGGATACGGCTCATCTTCGTCCTCTCGTTACGGGGTTTCGTCGGGCTGCGTGCGCATCACGGACGGGCGCGCGGCAAACCGCGCGTGCCAGGCCGCCAGCGCCGGGTGGCCGTCGCGCCAGGCGATATCCGGGAAACGATAGTCCATGTATGACAGCGCGCAGCCGATGGCGATCAGGCCCAGGTCGAAGCGGCTTGCCTGCAGCGCGGGCGCTTCGGCTTCCAGCGCGGACAGCACCGCCCGCGTCTTGAGCGCAAAGGCGTCCAGCCACGCGGGCGTCTGCCGCGCCTCGGGCTTGTTGCGTTCCTGGCGGAACAGCAGCAGCGCGTCCAGAAAGCCGTCGCCCAGCGCCTGGCGGCGTTCGGCGGTCAGGCGCGCCTGCGGGTCGGCCGGCAACAGGCCGCAGCCCATCAGCGCGTCCAGGTAGGCGCAGATCACGCGCGAGTCGTACAGCGGCTGGCCATCATCCAGCACCAGCGTGGGCAACTTGATAAGCGGATTGTCGGGCACCAGGTCCAGGTTGGGCTTGTCCATCGCGACCGGCGTGCGCACGAGCGTCACGCGGTCCTCGATGCCAGCCTCGTGAATGACGATCATCACCTTGCGCACGAAGGGCGATCGCGGCGACCAATGCAGTTTCATCGACAAGCTCCAAAAGGGTTCAAGGTCTTCTCGGGCATTCAATGCCCCTGCGCGGGCCGCACGGCGGGATCGTTGGCCGCGTCGGGCGTGCGCATCTGAAAGAGATCGCTGGTGTGCGCGTACCAGCCCGCGCCGTGCATGCGGCCCAGAAGGCGCAGCGCGGGCGTGTCCACATAGAATTTTTCGGCATTGAGCAAGGCGTCGTCGCGCAAGTACAGCGCCACCACGCGCGCCAGCACGATCACGCGCTGCGGCGCCGCATCCAGCACCTGCCAGACCTCGCACTCCAGCGCCGCGGGACTTTGCGCGATGCGCGGCGGCGCCACGATCAGGGATGGTTCTGTCGACAGGCCCGCCCGGGCCAGTTCATCGATGCCGGCGTCGTAGTCCAGGCTGGTGTGGTTCATCTGCTCGGCCAGCTCTGCCGACACCAGGTTGATCACGAACTGCCCCGTCTGCAGGATGTTGCGCGAGGTGTCCTTCAACTGGCCGCCGCGCGGGCCGATGCCCAACGCCACGATGGGCGGATCGCTGCTGACCACGTTGAAGAACGAGAACGGCGCGGCGTTGCGCGCGCCTTGCGGCGACTGGCTGACCACCCAGGCGATGGGCCGCGGCACGACCACGCTGGAAAGCAGCTTGAAGGCGTCGGCCGAGGCCAGTTTGCTGAAATCGAAGTTCATGGCGAGGGAAGGTTCATCGTCATTTGGCCAGCAGCCCCAGCGTGCCGAGCAGCCGCTGCATGTCTGCGCGGTCCTTGCGGACATAAGCGCCGGCCTCCTGGGGCGACAACGCCATCAACGATATCGCCTGATCCTGCATCACGCGCCGGTAGTCGGGATCGTCGTTCACGCGCCGGACGGTATCGCTCAGCGTCTGCACGATGTCCGCGGGCGTGCCGGCGGGCGCGGCCAGGCTGTACCAGGTGGCGGCCTGCGCGCCCGGCACCCCGGCCTCGTCCAGCGTCGGCACGTCGGGCAGCAGCGGCGAGCGTTCGCTGGCCGCGTACGCCAGCGGCACCAGCCGGCCCTGGCGGATGAACGGCAGGCTGGCCGACAGGTTCAGCATGGCCAGGTCGATCTGTCCGCCGACAGCGTCATTGATCGCCGGCGACGCGCCCGCGTAGGGAATGTGATTGAGCTGCACGTGCGCGGCCTGCTGGAAGAGTTCGGCGCCCAGGTGCGTGGCGCCGCCCACGCCGGCCGACCCATAACTGAGCTTGCCGGGTTCGGCCTTGGCGCGGGCGATCAGCGCCTGCACCGTCTTGATGCCGCGCGACGGGTTGACGACCAGCATGATGGGCTGCACCGCCACCACCGAACAGAATTCGAAGGCCTGGATGCCGTCGTACGTGGTCTTCTGCATCAGCGGCGTCACGACATGGCCGGCCGAGGTGCCGAGCAGCAGCGTGTAGCCGTCAGGCTTGGCGCGGGCCACGAAGCCCGTGCCGATGGACGCGCCCCCGCCCGGCTTGTTCTCCACCACGACGGGCTGGCCCAGCCGCTTTTCCAGGGCGCGCGCCAGGCTGCGCGCCACCACGTCGGCCGGGCCGCCGGCGGCGTAAGGATTGATGAGTGTGATGGGGTGGTCGGGATAAGCTGCGGCGGCCGGCGCGGCCAGCGAGACAGCGGACAGCGCGGCCGCCGTCAGCAGGATTCGGAGCATCGAAGGCATGGCAGGTCCTTGCGTGAAAGCGGCGATGGCGAGACGGGCCGGCGCTCAGTCGGCGCGCGCGCCGGAGGCCTCGATGATCCGCGCCCACTTCTGCGTATCGGCGCGGATCCGTTCGGCAAACGCCTCGGGCGTGCTGTAGGTGGTCTGGATGCCGTATCCGGCCATGCGCTCGACCATCTGCGGCGCCAGCATCACGTTTTTGATGTCCGCATTCAGCCGGTCGATGATCGGGCGCGGGGTGCCCGCGGGCGCCAGCACGCCTGACCACAAGCTGACTTCGAAGGATTCGAAGCCCGGCGACTCCGAGATGGCGGGCACGTCAGGCAACGCCGCCAGGCGCTGGCGGCTGGTCACGCCCAGCGCCTTGACCTTGCCCTGCTTGACCTGTTCGACAAAGTTGGACGAGGTGTCGATCATCATCGAGATGCGTCCGGCCATGAAGTCGTTGATCGCCCCCGACGTGCCCTTGTACGGGATGTGGCGGATATCCACGCCAGCCGTGGACTTGAACATCTCGCCCGACAGATGGCTGGTGGTGCCGCTGCCCGAGGAACTGAAGGTCAGCTCGCCCGGCATTTTGCGGGCCAGCTCCGCAAGCTCCGCGACCGAGTTCACCTGCAGCGCCGGGTTCACCACAAGCAAGTTTGCGGTCAGGTTGGTCATCGCGATCGGCGCAAAGCTCTTCTGCGGGTCGTAGCGCAGCTTGGCGTACAGCGTGGGGTTGATCGTCAGCACACCCATGGTCGAGTACAGCAAGGTGTAGCCATCCGGCGCGGCGTTGGCCACCGCCTCGGCGCCGATCGCGCCGCCGGCGCCGCCCCGGTTCTCCACCACGACGGATTGGCCCAGTTTCTCGCCCAGCCCCTGCGCCAAGGCGCGGGCCATCAGGTCGGTGGCCCCGCCCGCCGGAAACGGAACGACCAGCCGCACGGGCCGGTCGGGATAGGTGGACGCGGCCCCCGCCGCGGAAATCAGCCCCATGCCAAGGCAAAGCCCGGCCGCGGTCAGCGCACTTGCGATTTTCATGCTGTCTCCAAACTTCGTTCTTGTGTTTGCAGCATGGTAGGCGCGGGACCGGGCCGGGGCTATGCGCGGGATCGCATATCTGGTTTGCGCGGGGTCTGGCCCCGTCTCAGCCGGGTTGGGCCAGCAGCCGCTGGATCTCGGCCTCGGTTTCCTTGTACCGGCCCTCGCCGAAGTGGGTGTAGACCACCTTGCCCTGCTTATCGATCAGGTAGGCCGCGGGCCAGTACTGGTTGCGATAGGCGGTCCAGGTGGCGTAGCGGTTGTCCTGCGCCACCGGATAGGTGATGCCGAAGCGTTGCAGCGCCTTTTCGACGTTGGGCGTGGACCGCTCGAACGGAAACTCCGGCGTGTGCACCCCCACGACGACCAGGCCCTGGTCCTTGTACTTCTGGTGCCAGCTCGTGACGTACGGCAGCGTGCGGATGCAGTTGATGCAGGTGTACGTCCAGAAATCCACCAGCACGACCTTGCCGCGCAGCGATTCCATGGTCAGCGGCTCGCTGTTGAGCCATTTTTCGATTCCCGTGAATTCCGGGGCCTGCGCCGGCGCGGCCTGCGCGGCGCCTTGCATAAGAGAGGCGGCAATCAGCGCGCCCAGGGCTATCTTCTTGAACGTGGCAAACATGGCGATCTCCTTGAAGGTCAGGCGAAAAGGTTGGTGATCCAGGCGTAGGCCAGGACGTCGTACTGGAAGTAAATGGCGATGGCGGTCAGGACCAGCAGCACGCCAAAGCCTTGCTGCAACCGGTGCGTGTAGCGCGACAGGCCGCGCACGCGGGTGGCGATGGCCTGCCCGCCGTAGGCGATCACCAGCATGGGCACGCCCGCGCCGATGGCGAACACCAGCAGCAACGTGCTGGACTGCACCAGGTCCTGCGCCTTGGCCGCCAGCACCAGAATGGAAGCCAGCACCGGGCCTGCGCACGGTGTCCATACGGCGCCCAGGGACAGGCCCAGCACGAAGCCGCCTGCATTGCCGCTGCCCGTGCCTCCCGCCGCGGACAGGCGCTGCAGCGGGCCGCCGATGCGGGCGATCAGGCGGTCGTAAGGGCCGGGCCAGATCCGCGCCAGGCCGAACAGCGCCAACAGGACGATCGAGGTCGAGCGCACGGCCTCGTGCACGTGTTCATTCAGGTTGGAAATCAGGCCCAGCGCGATGCCCAGGCCCGCAAAGGCCAGCACGAAGCCGGACACGACAAACAAGGGACGCAGGCGGCCGGACCGTTCCAGCGAGGTGCCCAGCAGCACGGGCAACAGAGGCAGCACGCAGGGCGACGCAATGGTCAGCATGCCGGCAAGCAACGCGATGGGAGTATTGATGAGGTCCATGGGGGTCGTCCTTGGGAAAGTGACCCCATTGCACCCGCCGCACGTATCCGGCTTGTGCCGGATCGGCGGATTTTTTCAAGCGCGTGTATCCGCCGCCCGGGCGTATACAGTACGACACACTCCGCGAGCGGCCCGGCGCTATAACCCGTTCACACCCCGCACCGGAGCCCCTCATGAAACGCCTGCTTGCCGTCCTGCTGCTGCTCTTTGGCGGCTTTACCGCCGAGGCCGCCAAGCCCTTCCAATGCCAGCTCATTTCCAACAGCCGTCCGCGCCGCGATCCCCTGCCC